>CAYZDM010000085.1:0-8593 GCA_964476875.1 uncultured Sandaracinaceae bacterium
CCTCAGGACCAAGGCGCAGCACGGAGCGTGTCCAGAGATGGTCACGCCCGAGCGGGTGACCGCCGCTGGCCCCGTGGATACGGTGTGCTGTCACGTCGACTTCGACGGTCTCTGCTCAGCGGCAAAGTGGATTCGCGGGGGGGTCGAACCCTACGAAGGCGCCGACGATGATGCGAGGGCGATCGACACCAGGCTAGGTGAGCCAAGCGAGCGTGCACGGGTTCTAGACCGAGCCCTTCGCGCCCGACCGCGCGATGAGGCCCTTCGCGGACTGATGGTGCGATACCTCGCCGACGGGGCTCGCGACGGCGCGATGTACCGCGACTTCCAGGTCGCCGCCGAGGCCCTTCTCGCGATGGAGCGAGAGTCGAAGCGTCTGTCGGCCAATTACGAGGTGCGCGGTGAAATCGCGATCTGCGATGCGACGCGCAGAGACGGCCCCTACGACAAGACCGAGCTTCTACTGATAGGGCAACGCCTTGCCCCGATATCGTTGGTCCATGACCAGACAACCGTCACGGTTGCTGCGCGTTTCGACAGCGGTATCGACCTCGTGAGCGCGCTGGGGATGAACGGGGGAATGCCGACGCGTGTGAGCGTGGCAGCCAAGCGCCTCGACGAAGTCATTGAGATTTTGGGCCGTTTCGAAGTCACCCGTTAAGCGGGTATAGTAGAGGAGATGGAACTCAGTCTCTCCGATGTCGAACGACTTCCAAAGACGGACCTCCATGTCCATCTCGACGGGTCCCTGCGGCTGTCGACCATGCTCGAGCTTGCAGAAGAGCAAGGCGTCGCGTTGCCCGCGGACACGCCCGAGGCGCTCGGAAAGGCACTCCACTGCGGGGAGCACGCCGGGTCGCTCGTCGAGTATCTCAAAGCGTTCGAGACGACGCTCAAAGTCCTACAGACTGCCGAGGCGTTGTACCGAGTCGCGTATGAGCTCGGTGAGGACGCCGCAGCCGAGAACGTCCGCTACATGGAGGTGCGCTACTCCCCCATGCTCCACACCCGAGGCGGCCTGCGGCTAACCACGGTCGTCGAAGCCGTACTCGCCGGGCTATGGGACGCGCAGAAGGATCACGGAGTCGTGGCGAACGCCATCCTCTGTGGCATTCGCAATATCTCGCCGGAGTCGTCCTTCGAGATGGCGCAACTGGCGGTGGCCTACAAGAACCGGGGCGTGGTCGCCTTCGATCTCGCGGGTGCCGAGTACGATTATCCGGCGAAGCACCATCTGCGCGCCTTCAAGCTCGTGCGCGACAACAACATCGCGGTGACCATCCATGCGGGTGAGGCCTACGGTCCGGCTTCGATTCACCAAGCGATTCACGTGTGCGGGGCGCACCGGATTGGTCACGGCTGCCGTCTGCGCGAAGACGGCGATCTTCTCCACTACGTCAACGACCATCGGATCGCCCTCGAGTGCTGTCCCTCGTCGAACGTACAGACCGGGGCGGTCCGCGAGCTGCGTGCTCACCCGCTCAAGCTCTATCACGACCTCGGTTTGCGGGTGACCATCAACACCGACAACCGGCTGATCACCGATACGACGGTTTCGCGAGAGCTCTGGCTCTGTCACACGCAGATGGGCTTAGACCGCGATGACATTCACCGGATCATCATCAGCGGCTTCAAGGCCGCGTTTCTGCCGTTTCACCAGAAGCAGACGATGGTTCGCGCGGTGTTTCGGGAGCTTTCCCAGGACCCTTCCCGGGACCTTTCCAACGAAGCACCGGATTCCGAGCAGCTTGCGTCTCGTCGAGCCGACGCAAACGCGTAGATAGTGGCGCCCGCTTGACCAGGTCGGGGTCTGTGGTGGCCTCGGTGCTGATGGTCTTCATGACCTCGACGAACTCGTCGAGTGTTTGGACGCTCTCGGTTTCGGTCGGTTCGATCAGCATTGCGCCTTTGACCACCAACGGGAAGTACACGGTGGGCGGGTGAAAGCCGTAGTCCATCAAGCGCTTCGCGACGTCCATGGTGGTGACGCCGGTTTGCTTGAGATGGCGATCGCTGATGACGACCTCATGCATACAGACCGTTTCGTAGGGCACATGCCAAAGCTCGCCGAGACGGACTCGAAGGTAATTCGCGTTGAGCACGGCCAGCTCGGTCGCTTTCCGGAGACCTTGCGCACCCATCTCGCGTAGGTACGCGTAGGCACGGACCATCATCCCGAAGTTGCCCTGAAAGGAGCGAAGCCTTCCAACTGTCCCGGGACGGCTGTCGAAGTCGAGCACGAACCCATCGCCCCGCTTCTCGACTACGGGCACCGGGGCGTAGGGATCGAGAAGCGCCTTGTAACCAACAGGACCGCATCCGGGCCCGCCGCCCCCATGCGGCGTGGTGAACGTCTTGTGCAGGTTGAACTGCATGACATCGATCCCGAGATCGCCCGGCCGGGCCTTACCCATCAGGGCGTTGAGGTTGGCCCCGTCTCCGTACACCAAGCCGCCCTTGGCGTGTACGAGCTCGGCGATCTCAGGCATCTGCGCTTCGAACAGCCCGACCGTGTTTGGATTGGTCACCATGATCGCGGCAACATCGTCGTCGACAAAAGGCGCCAGCGCTTCGGTGGTGACGATGCCATCATCGCCGGCCGGGAAGGCCACCGCCTGCAAACCGTTGAGCGCGCACGACGCGGGGTTGGTCCCGTGGGCGGTGTCGGGGATCAGCACTTTCTTCGGGTCGCGTCCTTGGGCCTGGTGATATGCCCGGATCATCATCAAGCCGGAGAGCTCGCCCTGCGCGCCAGCTGCCGGGTGGAGCGACACACGATCCATGCCGCACACCTCCGCCAGCCCGCGTTCGAGTCTCCACATCAGCTCGAGCGCGCCCTGGACCAGCTCGTCGGGCATGTAGGGATGAAGGTCTGCGAATCCGCTCAACCTAGCGGCCCATTCGTTGACCTTCGGGTTGTATTTCATGGTGCAAGACCCGAGTGGGTACATGCCGGTGTCGATGGCGAAGTTCTGCTGGCTCAATCGAACGTAGTGCCGGACGGCTTCCGGCTCCGATACTTCAGGGAGCATCGGGGAAGTCTTGCGCGCCATCGCACCGTACGCGCTCGCGATCTCAATTTCAGGTAGATCGTCCGGCGCAAGAGACGACCCGTGCCGATTGGGCGACCCCTGCTCGAAGATCAGTGGTGGTTGAAATGAGAGACCTGACGTGGCCGAGCCTGGCATGATGACCTCGACCGTCAAGCTAGTGGATTGTCGAGCGGCTGCAACCGATCAAGTGGTTCGTAGCACTGCTTCGCTCAACGCTTCGATCCCGGATGTGTCACTTTCGAGCCCGCGGTAGTAGGGGAGTTCTGCGCAAGGGGCATCGATGTGGCTACGGACCCTCTGGGCAGCCCGAGCCTGTACCGTTTCGCGAAGGGCGCGACGCTTGCCAGCCACCGCCAAACCCCGA
The DNA here is from genome assembly GCA_964476875.1 of uncultured Sandaracinaceae bacterium. Lineage (GTDB taxonomy): Bacteria > Myxococcota_A > Polyangia > Polyangiales > Houyiibacteriaceae > SG8-38. Next base: position 3,418 of record CAYZDM010000085.1, read on the forward strand.
ATCTGGCCGTCCTCCGGAATCTTGGCCGGCAACCCTTCGAGTACAGGCCGTTCCGATTCTGTAAACAGCACCTCGACCATGCGGTTGATGACGAGCTGCAAGACAGGGATCCGCAGCTCATTTTCAAGAGCGTGAGCCAGTTCGATCGTCTCGCTGGCCGGCATGTACTCAGGAAGTGTCACAAGCACCGCTCCCGCCCGCTCGGGGTCTCGGAACATTTCCGCGGCTCGTGCGGCATCTCGTCTCAGCATGCCAGGCGGTGCGACGTTCTCGATCACGAAAGGCACACGGAGCATATCGAGGGCGTGGCCGGTGGCCGGCGCGTCGACGATCACCAGATCGTAGTCCGGCTCACCCTTCGGAGGGCAAGCGTGGTAAAAAGCCTTTCCCAGCATCGACCACGCCTCGAGGCCCGGCGTGCCTTTGAGGAATGCGCGCACGAGCCGGTTCCTGAATACAGCGTTGAAGACGGCTTTCACCTTCAGGATCATCAACCCGTACTCTTCCAAGGCCGCGTCCGGCGTCATGTTCACCACGTCGAGGTTCTCGGCAACGTTGACGATTTCAGCGCCAATTGGCTCGGTGTCGAGGAGCTGGCTGACGCGCTCCTTGCAGTTCACTAGCGCCAAGAGGACCTTCTTGTCGCGGCGGGCAGCAGCAAGCGCGAGTCCGGTTGCCACGGTGGTCTTACCGACACCACCCTTGCCAACTACGAAAAGGAACCGCCGGTCGAGCAAATCCATCAGCGCCGTCTTTAGCGGCGAGCCCGAACAGCGGCAAACCGACGGTGTTTAATCGAGAAAATCGAGGGTGACGGAGGCTGACGGGTCCTCGGTCGCATGCTAGCGTCCCGGCGAGCACGATCATGAGCGGTACACGTCAGTCCGGTAGCGCGACCGTGTGGTCGTTGGTGTTGTTTGCAACGCTGGCGGTCTTTGCGGCCGCGCTTTACACGATCTTCGTCGTTGCCCCCGTCGAACTGCAGATGGGCATCGTCCAGAAGATATTCTACTTCCACGTTCCCAGCGCCTACGCGATGTACATCGGCTTCACGGTGTCGGCCGTGGGAAGCGGAGTGTACCTGTTGAAGCGTGACGCCAGATGGGATGCCATAGCCGTGGCTGGCGCGGAGGTGGGGACCCTTTTCTGCCTCATCGTACTGCTCACCGGTCCTCTCTGGGCACGAAAGGCCTGGGGGGTCTGGTGGACCTGGGATCCGAGGCTCACGACCACGCTCCTGTCGGGTATGATCTTCGCGGCTTACCTCGCGCTTCGCTCCATGGGCGATGCAGGCGAGGTCGAAAAGCGGTTCGCCGCGGGCTTGGCGCTATTGGGCTTGGTGAACCTTCCGCTAATTCACTACAGCGTTCAACGTTGGCGCGGTGTCCATCCGACCGTGATCACTGGCAAGGGCGGCGGGCTAGAGTCGGAGATGTACTGGGCGCTCGGACTGAGCTTCATTGCGTTCACGGGGTTGGCGGTGCTGCTCATCTGGGCCCGCGCCTCAGTGGAACGACAGAGAGACGAAGCAGCCCGCTTACGTCTCGAGTTGATACACCGATGAAGGAAACGACATGCGAGCACTGATCGCCGCGCTTGTGCTGGGATGCACGATGCTCATCACTTCGAACGTCCTCGCGGATGCCCCGCCGGCAACCGACGCGGGGACACCGGAAACACAACAGGACGCAGCCGAAGAAAGGGCCACGCAGTTCGTTGGTGTTAGCGGACCTGATGCCGAGAGCATTCCGGGCGGCGCGCTTCTATTGGCGGCCTATTCCATCGTGTGGGCGCTCCTGTTTCTATTCTTGATGCGAATACGAGGCCTGCAGCGCCAGACGGCAGAGGAACTCGAGCGGTTGAGCGCAGAGATGCGAGCGTCCGATAGCCGCTGATGCCGTCCATCGCCCACATCATTTACATTCCGGGCGTTTTGCTGATTGGCTTAGCGTTCGGTTTTCGACTGGGAGCCCGCGCCGTGCGGGCCGAGTTCGAGCGTCGTGAACAAGAGCGACGCCGTTGATCAAGAGGTAGCGACATGCTGAATTTCGAGTTGACCCCCGAACAGAAGAGTCTCGTCGAAGAGACCCGCCGTTTCACCCGCGAGAAGATCATCCCGATCGCCGCGGAGGCGGACAGGACCCATGAGTTTCCGATGGATGTCTACAAGGAAGCTTGGGAGATGGGTCTGGTCGGCCCGAACATTCCAGAGGAGTACGGTGGGGCCGGCATGGGCGAGGTCGATCACGTACTCCTGACAGAGGAGCTCGCGTTCGGATGCACAGGCATTCAAACGAGCATGACGGCCAACGTGCTCGCTGCGACCCCGATTCTCGTCGCCGGCACCGAAGAGCAAAAGAAGAAGTATCTGGGCATGCTGACGTCGGAGCCGGTATTCGCCGCCTACGCGCTGACCGAGCCAGCCGCAGGCAGTGACGCCGCAGGGATCCAAGCCAGGTGTCGCAAGGACGGCAACGATTGGATCGTCAACGGTTCCAAGTGTTTCATCACGAATGCTGCGTGGGCGAGCTGGTACATCGTCTTCGCGACGGTCGATCCGTCTCTGCGACATGGCGGCATCATGGCGTTCGTGATCGACCGTGACGCAAACGGTGTGAGCGTCGGCAAGACAGAAGACAAGCTCGGTCAGCGAGCGAGCAATACGGCGGTCGTGAACTTCGATGATGTTCGGGTGCCGGGGGCCAACGTCCTCGCCGAGGCGGGGCATGGCTTCAAACTGGCGATGCATACCTTCGATCGCACTCGTCCCGATATCGGGGCCGGCGCCTGCGGCCTGATTCGCAGGGCTCTCGAGGAGTCGATCGCGTACGCGCTCGAGCGCAAGACGTTTGGCGTTCCGATCGCGGAGCATCAAATGGTTCAGGCCATGATCGCCGAGATGGGGATCAAGTACGAAGCGACCCGTCTCCTGGTCCACAAGTCCGCCTGGCAGATCGACCAGGGCGGACGGAACTCATTGGTGGCGTCGTACAGCAAGGCCTTTGGCGCCGATGCCGCCATGCAGGTTGCCACTGACGCGGTTCAGGTCTTCGGTGGCAACGGCTACATCACCGAGTACCCGGTCGAGAAACTGATGCGCGACGCGAAGATCCTCCAAATCTACGAGGGGACTTCCCAGATTCAACGGATGGTCATTGCCAAGAACCTCTTCGCGGGCGTTCGCTAGCATTGGTCTAGCGGCGATTGTTGCTGTTTGGCTGAGCTCGGTCGCAAGTGCGGAGCTCGAGTCGCCACCCCGTTTCGTCGGGACCGAGGTCGAGCAAGACGAGATCCTGGAGATCATTTCCTCGGCCGACGCGCGAAGCTTCAAGCCAGTCGGGCACAGCACCGTCGTGTTGCGGATGCGGACCGTCGCGCGCGTCACCGCCGCATTGCGAGTGAGAACCCGTCGGCTTCCACGGGGCTATCAGCACGAGATCGCCGCATACCGTGTGAGCCGACTCCTTGGCCTCGACAACGTACCCCCCGCCATCTACCGCCGCGCCAACTGGGACGAGATCTGGCGGCGATTCCACGAGGACACGCTGGACCAGCGCGCTGCCATTAGACGACAGATTCTCTGGGATGAGGACGGGTCAGCCCCGAGCGCCGCGGTCTATTGGGTCAAAGGCTTGAGGTCGGTCGGCCTCGAGGACGACGCGCGTTGGCGGAGTTGGCTTCGGGATGGGGACATCCCTGAAGGGAAAGAGGCCCTCGCGAGGGACCTCTCGGCGATGGTGGTCTTCGATTTCGTCATCGGGAACTGGGATAGGTTCAGCGGCGGCAATCTCCCGACCGACGGCGCTCGACAACGCGCCTTCCTTCGTGACAACGATCGCTCCTTTTCGACGCCGCTGCTGCCGAGACGCTACGACAAGCTCCTCGACGGGCTGACTCGCACCAAGCGGTTCTCGAAAGCGATGGTTGAACGCCTGGCGTCCCTGGACGCGGCGGCAATCGAAAGAGAGCTCGCGCGCGACCCTAGCCACGCGACCGACCCGTTGCTGACCGACGAACAAATCGCTGATCTCCTAAGCCGTAGTGCGACGGCTATCTCGTATATTGCTGCGTTGATCGAGGCTGGCAGCGAAGACGAAGTGCTCTTCTTTCCTTGAGTTATGCCCCGTGGTAGGGAGGTTGCGTGGCGAAACCCGACGTGATCAGTGCCGACGAGATGGGCAGCGTTCTGGGCCTGCTCGTTCACGACCTTCGCAATCCAGCTGCTACCATCACGGCCAACGTGGATTTTCTCCAAGAGGTCGGCTTGGTGGACACCGATTCGATCGAGGCGTTGGCGGATGTGAAGCTTGCAGTCGGCGAGTTGCGCCGAGGCCTCGACATGCTCGCTTGGATCAGCCGCTGGTTCACCGGCGATATTCCGCTAGAAGCCGCCAACGGGGATGCAGGCGTCTTTCTGGAGCGGCTCGAGCGTGCGGATACTCCCGTCCCAGTGACCGTCGAGATCACGCGAGACGGTCAGCTCTACGCGCAGGGGGCCCAGGTCGCCGTCGAGGTCGTCGATCTCCTCCTTCACAATACGCTGGCCAACGTCGCTGAGCCTCGGGCCACCGTGCGGGTGTTCCAACGGGGCGGGCACGTAGTGATCGAAGTCGAAGATGCCGGGGAAGCGATCGCACCGGAGCTTCGAGACTTGGCGTTCTCACTCGAAGGACAGAACGCGCTGAAGGGGCGATTGGACGGACGCTACAGCCGCTTCGTTGGCCTGTTCGCAGCGGCGGTGGTGCTCGACGGCGTCGGCGGTACGATCGAAGCTGACGGGGAGCGAGGGGCCGCTATCTTCCGGGTTTTTCTCCGCGGGGCCCGTCCGACTCGTCCTCCTTCGGCTTAGCCGCGGATCGGAGTTCTGTGAGGCGCTCACGAATTCGCGCTTCGAAGCCGTGGTTGGTCGGGCGGTAATACTTCCTGTCGACGAGTTCGTCTGGAAGGTACGCCTCATCTGCGCTGAAGCCACTCTCGTCGTGCGGGTAGCGATAACCGTCGCCGTAACCCCACGACTTCATCGCGTCCGTCGGTGCGTTCCGCAGCTTGAGCGGTACCGGGAGGGCTCCCAACTCACGCACGTCTGCCTGGGCCGCCTTCCAGGCCTTGTAGCTCGCGTTGCTCTTTGGTGCGGTCGCGAGGTACGTGCAGCACTGAGCGATGGGGAAAATGCCTT
>CAYZDM010000086.1:0-8550 GCA_964476875.1 uncultured Sandaracinaceae bacterium
GAAGTGGATCTACCACGAGTTGGCGGGGAGCCAACGGCCCGCCCGGTTCAAGAGACACGCTTCTCACCGTTTATGGAGGAGGGGTGACTGGCGAAGACGATCGCGAGCGTGGCAACCATGGCGCAACCTGCGACGAATATATTCCCAACGGCGAGCCCGTTCTGAGACAAGCCTTCAGGGGTGAGGGCGAAGTAGATTTCGAACTTTGCCGCGTAGAGATAGAAGAGCCCAGCCGTCCATACGAGGGGAAAGAACATCAGCAATCGGTCACGCGGCGCGGTCGGTGAGCGGAATGAGAACACGTACAACAGCCCGGCGGCCGTGAACGAGAGGGCGTGCAGGGCCGCGGCAATTGCCAACATGCCGTTGTAAGCGAAAAGGTTGTACGGAATGAAGAGCAACGCACCGAGGAGGACCGTCAGGATCGGTATGAGTGCGACGCCTATTCCAATCGCAGCACGGCTTTTCCTATTGGTCACCCAATCCCAACAGACGATTCGCGTGAGCCATGCGAAGACTCCGGTGAACAGGAAGAACCAGTGATAGCTCGTGACGGGAACGCTATTGAGATACGGCAGCGTCGTGGGGTCGCTCGTATCCCAGATCCACCAGCCCAGCATCGGACCGAGATTGTCGAAGATCGAGTACGCGACTCCTCCGAAGAACCCAACCGATATCGCCTCGACGAGCGGTGAGAACTCGTACCGCCGAATCGTCATGCAGAGGTGATAGAGCAACGCGGGGTAGAGCAGCACGATGTAGAGCGGAAGCCGATTGTAGAGGAACATGACGGAGAACTCGCCATGCCAGAAGTTCTCGACGGTGTAGTAGGAGCTAATGTCCATCAGTAGGCCGTAGAGGAGACAGGCCAGCAGCGTAAGCGGGGCAGACGGCGTGCCACTTTGCCGTGCGTGCCGAAACGCGTGTATGGCCGTTGTCGCAAATCCACTCAGGACGATCAGCTCGATCACCAGGAAGCTCGAATCGAGGAGTTCGCTCGGGGCATTGACAAAAACCAGGGCCTCGAACGCCTCGGAGTTCCTCATCGCGTAGGAGATGTGCGAATCCATCGGCGGATGAGTATCACGCGCCGGCGCGGTTGCGGAGCGCGGACGCTCGTTAGTTCAAGAAGGTGAGGGACGCCGGCTCGATTCGCGTCATGCGCCAAATCGCCTGACGTTCCTTCTCATCTTCGGTCATGGCTGCGACTCGATCGAGGCTACTTCTCGAGCAGGACAAGCCAATACGAAGAGTCGTCCTTGGTCCCCGAACCGGCCGTCACCGACGTGGATGACCAACCGTCTTTGAGAAGCTGCGGCAACGCATGCTGGTCATCTTTGCCGGAGTTGAACTTGCCGTCGTCGGGATCGCCGCCGAGCACCCAAGACTCACCGTTATCTGAAACCACTACAAAGCGCTGTGCCATGCGGGCTGCATATGCGACTGCCTCCGCGCCCGCAAGTGAAGTCGCTGGACCGATCGGTGCTTTTGTGGGGGGAGGGCTGTAGTGGGCTCCGCGGATTCTGCGTTGAATCTCTCGTTTTCGCTTGTTCGACAAGCCTAGAGATCTTCCAGCGCTGAAACGGGCGTGATAGCTTCACTGGGTCTCGATGAAGACACACTTGTTTCCTCTTACTTGCATGCTTATCGGCCTCGCTCTTCCGCAACGCGTCGAAGCGAAAAGCGGGCCCTCGCCCGACACCGCAAATCTCGATGAGCCCAAATCGCATAGCGTTCGAAGCTGGGAAGACGAGCACCGCCAAGGTCTTCAGGCGATGCGTCTCAGTGTCGCGATTGGCGCCCTAAACGTCCCTTGGTTGGCGGGCTCGGGGGCCACTTGGCTCGCGGCCGCGAGTGGTGAGCCCCCGTCGGCGTCGCGCAGCGCGGTATACTTCGCCGGTTCCGTTCAGGTCGCGGGGGCGATCGGCAACCTCGTTTGGTTGGTCTTCGCGGGCGAGAATCTTGGCGACTACAAGCAGCACAGCCGCGACTCGCTGACTGTTCGCCGCGCTCGCCTGCACACCGCCCTCTCCACCATCGACACGGCGTTTCGCATTCCGGGCATCGTGATCGGTGGCATCTGGCTTGCGCGGGGCGGTCGCTCGGCGGGCAGCAGCTTTGATCGAACGTTCGGGCTTATATTGCTTATCCCAAACCTCCTGGTCTTACCGTTCCACGTCTGGTCGGTGTTCGCCAACGCGAGAGAGCTAAAGCACGCCAAACGCCAAGTGCGCGCAGCCGGTAAAGCACGTAGGGTCGAACCCATCCCGTCGGGGTTCAGATTCTAGAGCCGCGGGGCTGATGTAGAGCAGATTGACACGCTTCCAAGCTGTCAGAGACTGCCAGTGTGCCGTGTCGACGAAGCGCGCCCTCGTGCCCGGCGGCCTGAGGGTTGTTCCGGAGAAGCCGCGCACGCCTCGAGCGGCTTTGCGGAGAGCTCGATGACGCCTCGACCCGAGAACACCGGGTCCGTGAACATTGCCTTGGAGTCGGGCCCTCCCCAGGTGCCGCAGCGGTGTAGCTCGCCCCCGATTTGAAGGACTCGGACGAGGTTGCGGCCCCTGAAGTCGAGGCGAATCGCTCCTTCGGCGAGGTCACCGGCGACGCTCAATGTGGCGGACTCCGATATCGCCGGCTCCTGCAACGTCATTGACCCGCCGCGTACGGTCACGTCGCCTACCCCTAGGCCAGTCGAGGAGGTGACGATCAGATCTGCAGACTGCACGGTGACCCCCCCGGAGAAGTCATTGTTCCCGTTCAGAACCAGTCGTCCGCTGCCGAGGCGAAGACCACCTTCTCCGCTGAGGTGGATCGGCGCGTCCCCGTAGGAGACGCCGGCGAACTCGGAGGGAGCGTTGTCGAAGACCCGAACCAAGAGAGCGCCGCCACCATCCAGAACCACCTCATCGAGAGCGATGCGTCCGTGTAGACGAGCGGCTCGCGCGAGCACCGCGCGATACTTTTGCTGGGGGCCGAGGCGCCGCTGGAGCACGCGCCCCTCTTTGGTCAAGGCGAACCAAATCGTGCCCTTGCCAACGCCGCCGGGCCTGGCTCGGGAGTGCGGAGGATCCGTCGGTAGCGTGTAGCGACCATCGTCGTTCTTCCGCGAATCGGGGTCGAAGTGAACAGTCGCGCTCGAGTCGACGACCGGTACCGCGATCACCTTGGCGACTTCCTCGGCGAGCGTCCCGCGACCGTCGTAATGCTTCGTGTCAGGATCCACCACGCTTGGCCGACCCGCAACGATGAAGACGTGGCCGGTGTCGCGGGGCTTCGGGCGGCTGTCATCGGACGGTTTGGCGTAGCGCCCCATGGCGTAGGCACCGATGTCACCCGAGCGTAAGTCCTCGAAGCTCGACACGATCTCAAAGCCGGTCGCAGGTGCCTCGCTACTCCGAAGGTACTGCGCTACCACGAATGCGCGAGACCAGGGTCTCCGGCTTTCCCGGAGCGCGAAGGCCTCCGAATAGACCCGGTTGTGCTCGTCCTTCCGCCGCTGGGCTTGCAAGACAGCTTCGTGCAGGGGGGACACGGTGTTCAGCACAAAGCTCAGCCAACCGGAGCAGTCGGTCGACGCGAGAAGGGAGTGTGCATCGGTCGACTCCAGTTGGACCCGTGGCTCACCGAGCCGCTTTCGCGGGCCGAGCAACCTCTGATGACTGTAGGTGTTGCTCGCAGGCGGGTTCCTGGCCTCGTCGCCCAGTGCCCCGATCACCGCCGTGGAGAACTGCACCAGGTCTTCGGACAGCTCCGCGGCGGAGTCGGTCTTTTCACTGCGGCGCCCGTCGACCACCGTCGTCGGCCCTCGGTGGGACGAACTACAGGCGGCGACGCCAAGGAGCACCAACAGATACGTTCTCGACAACACGAATTGTTCCTTCTCGCCCAGGCTGCATCGGCCAACAGCATACGGGCTACACCACAGGCTAGTCGGACTGCATCGTCCGAACCAAATCCCTGGTCTACCTACCCGTTCGTTCAGCGGGTCGGCCCCCCTGCAATTCGAAGCGCTACTCTGTGAAGGCCCGGGGCGAGAGCCACTTCTTGCGACCGGCTCCCAGCACAGTGCGCCGAAACTCGCGAATCACGGGAATCGGGTCGAGCCAGGCGGATGCATCCGCGCGGTCGTTGTCATGCTCACACAACTCTCCCGCAAAACCCTCCGGGATCTGACTGAAGTGCTCCGACGAATCGGCGTCTTCGTCGAAGTAGTGGTACTCGAAGCCCGGGACGAAGAGGTCTTCGTCCGCAACGACATCGATCGTCCGGACCCCGAACGACGAGAGCTCGGTCGTCGTGGCCTGTGGCGGAATTATCCAAACGTGCCCGGGGCCCGCCACGAACAGATACTGCACCTTTCGATTGCGCGAGACGATCCGAAACCTCTGCAGCTTGCCGCCATACATCGAGCTTCTTAGCTCGCTGACTTCCACGATGCCCTTTGCGAAATCCGGCTCGAAGCCGGGGACGATCTTCAGCGAAGTAGGATCGTTTTTGCGGGTGAATCGAGCGATGCTGCGGCTGCCGTTGATCAGGTTGCGGCGATTCGCTTCGGCTTTGCGTCGAGGCTCGGTAAAATCTCGATACGGCGCAGTCCGTGAGCTCGGTGCACTCCGGAGCAAGAGGTAGAGCGCTTCCTCGTCGTCGACGGCGCGTCGAGTCTTGCGGTTGAGTATTTCCAGTGCGGTCTGCATTTCAAAGGGTAGATCCGTCGTCGACTCGACGCATTCGGTGATCTCGAAGCCGCCCCGCGACAGGGTCTTCACGTCCCCTTTTCCGATCCAGAAATCACCGTCGGTTGCGATCACGTGCGAGGCCGCACGCCAAATCAGCGACAAGTCTTTGTAGAAGATACGCGGAAAGATCTCCGTCCGACCCGTTTTCGGGTGACGCTGCACAACATAGGCAACGAAAAAGCGAACTGCCGGATTCTGACGAACGTTCGTCAGAAAGAATCGAGTGTCGAAAAGAGAGATCTCGTGCCTAGGCGTGTACCCCGAAGAGAGCAGCGCCATCGGGTCGTCTTTGGCTTCGCCGACGGGGCGTATCTTCGCGCCCGCGTCGAGGAGCTTGCGGAACTCCTGTGCCACCTGGCGAGGGGTCCGATCGACCGGTGCAACGCTGGGCACGATGCGAGTAGGAATAGCTGAAGTCATAGCTGCATATGCGGTAGCCTACTCGCGAGCCCTAAACCAGGAATACCGGGCCTTCGGCAATGAAGATCGAGGATCTCTTTGGGTCTCGTTCGCGGGACAGTGTCTCTTCGGTCGCGGTGTCTTGTTCCGAGGTGGGGTGCCGTGGTATCAGCCTTTGATGAATCTGCCGAGACTGATCTGCCGGGCCAGCCTGGCCGCAGTTCTATTATGCCTTTCGTGCGCTGACGCCGGCAGTGGGTCGGACGAGATGCCTCCGGCTGTCGACCCCGGCGAGATCACCGAAGAGACGCCGCTGCTCGCTGAGGACGGAACCCTCTCCGCGCACGGTTGGGCGCGAGGCCCGCTCATGCAGTATGACCGCTCCTTCGTTCAGGCGGAGCGCGAGGATCAGCTTCGCGAGTGGGAGTACTACGCTGTCTTTGCGCCCGACTTCGCGATTGGGCTCACGCTGGCCGACCTTGGCCTCTTGTCGTTCTCGATTCTGACCCTCGAGGACTACAAGACGGGTCTGGTTCACGATGCGATCATGTTCGAGGACAGCGATGCGCTGGACTTTCCGTTCACGCCATTCGAAAACACGCTGTTCGAGTCTTCGACAGGGAGCGTCGAGTATCGGTTCGAGGGCGACCACCGTAGCATCACGGTGTTGGCAGGGGAGCCCGGCACCGACGAGCGAATGGAGGCACGCTTCCGGCTCGCGGACAGCGAAGCGGTCGAGAGCATCGCCGTGTCACACCTCTTCCAGAACCCAGGGGAGTTTTTCTACGAGAACAAGCGGGTGAGCATGCCGGCAACTGGCACCGTCGTCGTAGGCGACACCACGTACGACTTTGGCGCGGGTGGTGAATCTTTTGGGGTGCTCGATTGGGGGCGCGGCGTGTGGCCCGACGACGTCGAATGGGAGTGGGGGCATTTCACGGGGATCACCGACGGACACATGGTCGGGATCAACATGGGCACCGTGAACGGAGACGACACCCCCGGCACGGCGGACGCGGTCATCGTCGACGGCATCCTCCACAAGCTTCCTGAAAGCATATGGGAATACGACCTGGACGACCTGTTGGCTCCGTGGGGATTCTCGAGTGAAGACGGGCGTATCGACTTGACGCTCACCCCGGACTTCGACGACTCGACCACGCTCGCCCTCGGGCCGCCGCTGACGCTCACGCGTTGGAAGGTGCACGGCGTCATTGCAGGCACCCTCGAGCTCGACGACGGTTCGAAACTCCAAGTCGACGGCGTCCGTGGCGCCGCGGAGTACGTCGAGATTGTTTGGTAGGGTTTTCGAAGGTCGCGATGCTTCGGTCATCCAGGTGAGGGGCCTCCTCAAGGCAAGAGCCGGGCGATGACGCCGTAGCGGTCTCCTAAGATTGGATCGCCGACGCGGGAGCTTCCGGCGACCACGATGCGACCTTGATCATCGATGGCGACCGAGCCGCCTGCCTCGTCGCCACCGAAGTCGATGTACACGATCCCGTCGGTTCCGAACTCGGCATCGAGCTCGCCGTCAGGACGGATGCGGACGACGAAGAGATCGTCGTCGTCGCCCCGATCGCCGGTGGCGCCTGCGACCAGGATCCGTCCGTCGGACTGCACGGCAGTGCCGACCCCAAGCTCATTGCCGCCGAAGTCATACACGCCCGCACCGTTGCCAGAGAAGCAAGGATCGGACTCGAGCGAGCCCGGCTCGTCGCCGGGCCGGAACCGAGCCACCCATACGTCGACGGGGTCGCCTATCAACGCTGGGGTTCGCGCACCCATCACGTAGCCCCCGCCTGCGATCTCGTGGAATGAGCTCGGGGCGCCGGCCGGGCCGGCGTTCGCGTAAAGAATGCCAGGTGCACCCTGGGCGTCGACTACCCGGACGCCAGTGCCCCCGCCCAGCAGCCAGTCGCCGGTGGCGCGACGGACAATGGGCGCCGCCGCAAACTGGGGCATTGCCACCGCGACGCCGTCCGTGCCGAACGCGGGGTCGGGCGAACCATCGGAGAGGAACTGCTGGATCATGCGGGTCACCGCATCGGTGACCAGCACTCCCCCGTCGGGCAGAGTTGCCACGCGCCCATTGCCCCAATTCTCCTGCCGGAGATCGAGCAACACACCATCGTTCGCAAACGACGAATCGAGTGTCCCGTCCTCCATGAAGCGGGCGAGCATCAGGTCGAGACCGCCGCCCGGCGGCTGCCTGACCCCATGCAGCAGGATACGGCCGTCGGTACGCTGGGCGATGGAGACCGCCGCGCTGTCTTCATTTCCAGTCCAGACCAAAGCGACACCCTCGTCGCCGAAACTCGTATCGAGGCCCTCCCCATCCGGAAGGACGCGGACCACGCTCATCCGTAGCGCCGAAGCGCCGAGCAGCAGTCGGCCTGCATCGTCGATCAGCAGGTGACAGCAGCCGGTACTGCTCGCCAAGCCGAGGTCGAAGCTGAATTTGCCTGCGTCACCGAAAGTGGTGTCGATGTCGCCGCCCGGATCGTCAGGATAGGTGGGCGCCGGAATTTCGCACCGAGGCGGACACCAGGGCAGGGGCCCCCCTGCAATGGTGCAGTTGGGAATCGCAATCCCGTGAACACTGAAGCCTGAGATGGTCGCCGAGATCGTGTTGGCAACTGGATCGACCGCGCTGCCAGGGACCGGAACCATCTCCGCAGAGTCGTGCGAGCTCGCCAGCATGATGAGCTCCGTCTCGTCGACGCCGTCGGGGATCTCGGATTGGTTGTAGCCGAGCGTCAGTGTCACCGGCTCCGCGAAGACCGCGCCGTCCGGACCGAAGTCGAAGGCGGTGGGCGTCACCATGCCAGGCACACCGACGTTCGCGAGCGGGCTCACGCGGATGTTAGTCTCCTCCGTCACAGCGCCCGGGGAGAATTCGAGCTTCACGCGGCCGTTGTGTATCTCGATCACGCCCCCATCAGGACTGAGCGTCCCCGCGTAGTCGATGACCGGCCCGTCTCTGCTCTCAGTTCCTCCGATGCCACCAGCACCGCCATTGCCACCCGTGCCCGCATCGCCGCCGCTACCCGCCGTACCACCAGTCCCGCCCGCGCCGGCGGAACCGCTGCCGCCGCTCGAGCCGCAGGCAGCCAATCCCAACACCCCAAAGACTGCTAGCCCCCAACTTTGAAGCGTACCGCGCATGCTCATCTCCTTCGTTCTTGCGAATCAGGTCGCGGCCGATGGTAAAGGAAAACCCCGGGACGGTACATAGTCGTTGCGGCACAGAATGTAGTACAGTCCCGTGCACTATGGGCAACGGCGCGCACGCTCTGATTCAAACTCTCGTCAACGCCGGCGTTGACACCTGTTTCACCAATCCTGGCACTTCGGAGATGCACTTTGTGGCAGCGCTCGATGGCGCGGACATGCGAGGTGTACTGTGCTTGTTCGA
>CAYZDM010000087.1:0-8543 GCA_964476875.1 uncultured Sandaracinaceae bacterium
GGCTTTCTAGGGGGGGCGCCCCTTCAAATCGCGGGCCCGTCGGCCGGCTTGAGCGTGCTCGTGTTGGAATGGGTGGTGGCGTTCCGAACCGACGAAGACCCCTACGGCATCACGAGCATCGCTGTCGTCGTCATGCTGGCCGGGTTCATTCAAGCGATCGCGGGATTTCTGAAGTTTGGAACCTACTTCCGCGCGGTCTCCCCGGCGGTCATTCGAGGAATGCTAGCGGGAATCGGGATCATCATCATCGCCAAGCAGTTCCACGTGATGATCGACGACGACATCAAAGGAAGCGTTCTCTACAACATCTACGCAATTCCCGCCGGCATGATGAAAGCGATCACGACCGGCGGAGAACGCACGCACTACCTCGCAGCCTCGATCGGTATGGCCACTTTGCTCACGATCGTCCTCTGGGACCGCTTTCGTCCCAAGAAGCTGCATGTCGTTCCCGGCGCGCTAACCGGTGTTCTCCTGGCGACCATCGCGGCGGCGGTCCTTCGTCTTCCGATCGACTACGTCGTGGTGAAAGACTCGCTGATCTCCTACGTCACCCTGCCCTCGGTCGACTCGTTGTCGAAGCTCATGAACCCCGAGATCCTGGTTGCAGGTGTGGCGCTCGCGTTTGTGGCCAGCGCGGAAACGCTGCTTTGCGCCACGGCTGTGTCTCGGATGCACCAAGGTGACCGCACGGACTACGATCGCGAACTCGCCGCACAGGGGATCGGAAACCTCGTTTGTGGAGTCCTGGGCGCACTTCCCATCACGGGTGTCATCAGTCGAAGCACGGCCAACGTCGAAGCAGGCGCGCACGACAAGTGGTCGTCCATCATGCAGGCGACGTGGGTCTTCCTGTTTGCCGCGTTGCTGCCAGGGCTTCTAGGTTTAGTTCCCGAGTCGGCGCTGGCGGCAATTCTCATCTACGTTGGGTTTCGACTCGTCCAGGTGTCGACGCCGTTGAAGCTTTTGGAGTATGGGCGGGGTGTCTTCGGCATCTACATCGCCACCATCGCCGGCATCGTGGCCATTGACCTACTCACGGGCATCATCATCGGCCTCGTGCTTTCGACCGCTAGGCTGGTCTACTCGCTAGCCCACCTCGACATCGAGCGCATCGACATCGAGGAGCGCATCGAACTTCACCTTCACGGAGCAGCGACATTTGTCGCGCTTCCCCTACTCGCCGGGGCGCTGGACGAGATGCCATCGGGTAGCGAGATTCACATGCATTTCGACGAGCTCGACTTCATCGACCACGCGTGTCTCGATTTCATCGCCGCGTTTCAGGAGAGGCATCACGAGACTGGCGGCCGCGTCGTCATGGAATGGCGTTCCTTGATCGGGCGATACACGCGAGGTGGCATTCGCGCTGCCGCTCGCCGAAGCATCCCGCCCTCCGCTCCGAGTCCTCCCAAAGACTGAGTTCGTAAAGTTACGCGCGCGCGACGCTACTCGCAGGCTGACTCTATGACCAAGGCCTCGTCCTGACAGTCGATGATCTGCTCCTGCGACAACGATTCGAAGTCACAGGTGCCGAGACACGCGATCGTAGACGAGATGGCGCTGACACACGCAACGCCCACCACCTCGACCTGCGCTTCGCAAGTCTGAACACAGTCGGCGCCCTGCAGCGGCGCGCCGAGTTGTTCGAAACATTCGTCCGGCCAGCCGCACATCTCGTCGCACACCTGCGACGCGAGACGAGGCTCCGCCCCCGAACCCACATCCTGCGAACCCACATCACCACAGCCGCTCGCAAGCAGCAGGGCAAGCCCTAGTCCCCCCAATATTTTCATGACTTCAGTCTGACAAAGCATGGGGTGGGCCCCCAAACTCGGGCTCAAACGTACGGTTCTTGCGGGGAATTATGATGCTGGAGCCTACTTCTCGGTTCCAGCGATCCCGGTGCCGACGCGCCAAAGCTGCTCGCCGAAGAGGCTGGTCACGTACAGCGAGCAGGGATCGAAATCGCCCTGGCCGAAGGCCAAGCTCGCGGCGCTGGCGACGTTCTCGGCAAGGATGGTGAAGTTGCCATCGGTGTCCACCTTCGCAACTTGGGCCGCGACGTTCAGCGCGACATAGACGTTGCCCTCGCTATCGATCGCAACACCGTCCGGAGTGGTTGCGTTCGGGAACGTGACCCACTTCTCGGGTGTGCCGGCTTCGCCGCTCTCGGAGACGGGCACACGCCAAAGGCCCGGTTCCTGGAACGTGGTCGCGACGTACAACGTTCGCTGGTCCAAAGAGAACACCATGCCATTCGGGGTGGGCACGCCCGTGACCCAGGTGGACACATCCCCTTCCCAGGTGACTTCGTCGATGGTGTCCTCGCCGATGCTGTCGTCCGATACCAACATCGTGTCCCATGGCGTGACGACGACGAAGTTGGGCGCGCCGAGACCGGTCACGATGGGCTCCGACAGGCCGGTGGCGGGATCGATCAACAGGAGCTCTCCTGTCTCGATAGCTGCCGCGATGATCCCATTCGAATGACTCTCGAGACCCAGTATGGACTCCGATTCCGCCACGCCCGTGGAAGCTCCCTCCGTCGTCACGGAAAGCAACTGATCGTCGGCCTCGCTGGCGAGTGCTGAGACGAACAGGTTGCCATCGGCGTCGAAGGTGATCCCCTCAGTTCTCATTGGCGTGAGTGCGCCGAAAGGTTGTAATTCTCCTACGGCGATGTCGGTTTCGCAGGTTCGGGGCGCCCCCCCGGTTCCCCCAGTGCCACCGGTGCCACCGACTCCTCCTACACCGCCCGTACCGCCAGTCCCTCCGGTTCCAGACGAGGTGGAGCCGCAGCCCATGAGTATTGCCAGCGCCGCAAGGGCAGGAATCAAACACTTGTTCATCGGTCAGCCTCTCTTGATTGGGAGACGCAGCCTATCCGCCGACCGGCGGTCTGTCACGCACGTCGAGTGGCGCGCAGTGACTACGAATTCGCGGCGACTATTGCTGGATGCAGTATAGGCGTAGCCGGGTGGCGCAGTCGGGCGTGACGTTCTCGGTCCAGGGGGTGCCGGTCGCGGCGCTCGTACCGCACAGCGCCAGGCGGCCGCCGCCGATCGTGAAGCCTCCACAATCGTCGATTGAGTACGAGGCTCCTGTGGTGAGCGTGCCAGTCCACGTGTCACCACCACGCAGGTCTCCGTTCGCGTCGAGGTTGATGAATGCCTCGATGGACCCGTCGACCAGATCACCCCAGTCGTTCGCGATCAGTGTGCCGTCCACCATTACGTAGGGACCGTCGGCGTGGGTCAACCGGTCGCTTGCAGACACGGACAGAGTAGACAGCCAAGCCTTGAACTCTCCCTCGAGGCCCGCGTCGGCCGCCTGAGACGCACAGACCTGGTCCGCGCCATCGAGCCCCCCGAAGTTCGCGTCGTGGCCAGTGCTGGTGATGAAGATGCGCTTCTCTGAGGCGCCTCCGTCGATTCCCCCGTCCACTCCGGAGTCGGTACCCGCGTCAATCCCGGCATCGTCACCCGTACCTGGACTCGTGTCCGAACACGCGGGAAGCAATGCGATGGCAGCGAGAAGGGCAAGGCATGGCGGTACGAGTGCGCCGCGACGGTACTTCATTGGCGCTACTTCGCACGATGGCGGCGCAGCGACAACCGCTTCCGGGGACAATGAGTGTTGACCGACAACCGGCCCCAAGTTAGACGCCTGTCGTCATGTCAGAGCAGTCGACCCCAAGCCAAGCCGCATGGGACCGGTTCGCTGGGGGATGCGCTCGATGGTGAGTTTCCTGATCGACAAGGACATCATCTTCGAAGACCAAGACGGGGATCAAGTTGCCACGGTTCAGATCAGCGCCGAACGTCCAGAGGGCGCCAAAAACTGGTTGAAACTCGAGGCCAACTATCCATTCGTCATGACGCGGCAGTATTTTCCCGAATGCGTGATCGAGGTCGACCGAGGCAAGGGCCGCGAGGCGCAAATGAACATCGAATGCGTCGAGGAGGTAGCTCCCCCGAAGGAGTACGACATTGCCGCCTTGTCCGCTGGACTCGATCGCGTGGTGGCGTTCATGCACGACACGGTGGACGCGGGTCTCGGCGTGTCTGCAATCGTGGGCATGAGCTCGGTCGAATACGAGGGTGACGTGCCTTCGGCGCCCACTCGCATCGGAGCGGACGGGCTGCTTGCGGTGGAAGAGGGCGAGCACGAAGACTACACGCCGGACGAAGTGTTCGAGATGATCGACCCAAAGGTGGTCGCGAACAATCTGCCCGGTCCCGGAATCGGGTACGCGGGCGTGTCGTTCAAGGTCGCAGACGACGAGGCAATTCTCATCGAGGGCAAGGACGTCCCCTGCCGCTATTGGTCGTGTCAGGTCTTCGATCACTACCTGCGTGCAGGCGACTACAGGCACCATCCAGTGGCGATCAACAATCGCCAAACTGTCTACGACGAAGATGGGTCCTTCCGAATCTACGCCTGCCGCGACAACCCAGGCGTGAAGAACTGGGTAAGCACCGAGGGTCGGCGACGGGGACAGGTCGTGCTTCGAACGCTGCTCGCCGAGACCGATCTGATGCCGGAGATGTCGGTGATCAAGCTCTCTGAGATTTCGGCACGCGACCGAGTGTAAAAGGCAGCGGCCACGAGAGCGACAAGGATCGAAAGGCTTGAAATCATTTGGTTCTTTTGCATCGCCGCTCACCAAGGGGTCGTGACGAACCGCGGAACAATGTTCCGAGCTTGAATTGACCGGCCAGGGGCCCCCACTAGCATCTCGCATGGAGCTCGTTCCGCGCCCTGGAGAGTCGAGTCGTTGGCCTAGCGATGCCAGTCGGGATCGCCTCATCGGCGATTGGCATATCTACCAGCGCTCGGGCGGCCACCGAACCAGCACCGACGACCTCATTACCGCGTGGTACGCGGTCCACCGAAATCCGAGCCCGCCCCATCGTTACCTCGACCTCGGTTGCGGCGTGGGTTCGGTCTTGCTCATGGTGAGCCACAAGCTCCGCCCCCAAACAGCGGTCGGCGTCGAGGCGCAGACTCAATCGGTCGTGATGGCGGTCCGCGCCATCACGGAGCTTCCTCAGCATGAAGGTCACATCGAGGTTCGGCGTGCCGACTTTCGCGATGTCGACTTTGAAAGCGATCGCTACGACCTCATCACAGGATCACCACCCTACTTCCCTCTCGACACCGGGGTCGTGCCCGACGATCCGCAGAGACGCGCTTGCCGATTCGAGGAGCGCGGGGGCGTAGAGGCCTACGCGGAAGCCGCATCCCGAGCGATGACCGACACAGCGCGGATCTACCTCGTGTTTCAAACGCGCTGGAGCGAACGCGTCACGACCTCCGCTGCCGACCACGACTTACACCTGACCGGGCAAGCGGACTTTTTCGCGCGTGCCGACAACCCGGATCCATTCCTCAGCGTATTCGAGTTTTCACGACGATCGACGGAGTCGCCGCACCACTTCCGCTGCGCGGTTCGGAACGCTGAGGGAGAGGTCACGCCCGAGTACCAGCGCGTTCGCGTCGAGCTTGGCGTCGCCTGAGCGAATGGTTGAACCGTATGCTCAAGCCCGGGCTACGTAGCGGACGACGCACGGGCGATCGGCGCGGGCGACGCCACCGATCTGTCGAGGCAAGGGAAGCGCTTCGTCGAAGTGGGGGGTCAAATCGTATCGACGAAAGATCTCTCCGACCGAGTGTCGAATCGCAGAGGTCGAGAAACGGTGCGCCGGACAAGTGTGCTTGCCGTGGCCGTAGGTGGTGACGAGTTCACGCGCCGGAAGGTCCTTGTCGCGGACGAACGTGGCGCCCCGGTAGTTCTTCTCATCGAAGTGGTCGAGGCCTTCGGCAGCGGACTGGTTCGTGACGGACAGCATCGTGGTGATGAGCGTGCCCGGTTCGACACGATAGGTGGCTCGCTCGTCTGCAATCTCGACGGGGCTCACCACGCGTCTCATCACGATCGAGCGTTGTGTCATTCGGATCGCCTCATGACTGAATGAGTCCAGCACGCTGTC
This sequence comes from uncultured Sandaracinaceae bacterium, assembly GCA_964476875.1. Classification (GTDB taxonomy): domain Bacteria; phylum Myxococcota_A; class Polyangia; order Polyangiales; family Houyiibacteriaceae; genus SG8-38. The sequence goes on from CAYZDM010000087.1 coordinate 5,997, forward strand.
ATCTGCGCGGATCTGGTCGATGACGGCGGGGTGTCGAAGGGCAAACACGAGCGTCCACGCCATCGCGGCGAACAGGTTTGACTGCGACCCCATCTGGACGACCGTCACATCGCGGGCGATACCGATCTCTCGCTCCGGGCTGGGCACGCCATCCCAGGACGCGCAGATGCGCGAAAAAAGATCGCTGCCGTCTGTTGGGTCACCAAGGTCGCGATCTCGGACGACGTCCGCAAAAATCGCTTCGATCGCGCGCATCGCATCCCGTTCGCGGCGCTTTCCCGTCGCGATCGCTAGAAGGGCCTTGCGCGGGTGTACGAATGACTCGGCGCCATCGAGCCGTTCAAAGTGCGTCGCCAACGAATCGAGTTGCTCGTCGGAAACTCCTACCATTCCACCCCAACTGGCGAGGCCCATCCGATGTGCGAGGCGTTTGGTCAGAGCGAAGAGCTCAATCGAGCCGGTGCCGCCCAACGCCGACAGCTCGACGTCGATCGCGCGGAAAAGATGGTCGAGGTACACCTCCACGTCGTCGCGGGCGAACAGATCGTGCGGGAGCGTGCGCCGGCCTTCGAACAACTCGATCGGAACCTTGTGGCTCAGCAACGTGAGATCCGCGAGGGCTTTGCTCGCAGTCTTTTCAGGTAGGCGCCAGAGGTTTCTGACGCCAACCGGTGAGAACACGCAGAGCAATCGATAGCCAAACGCGTCGACGAGGAAGGTGTCCCCGAAGCGTTTGCGACAGGTCGAAAAGAACTCGGTCGGGTCACGTACGAGCGCACGGCCAGCGCCGATCCACGGCAACGGGCCGGTCGCAATGGGTGGCATTGGGTCGATCGCCGGCGGCTTGCGGGTCACGGCAGAAAGGGCGCCCCGAACTCGAGCCAGCGCGGCTGAGAAGGGATTCTGCGCGCCGATTCCGTAACCCTGCACCATGTTCACCATGGTCGGGAGGTTCACGGCGAGCTTGAGGTCTCCATCCACGCGAATCTTGCCAGACATGAACGCCCGCATTGGGTTCATCTGGCCGGTCGTGAGCGCTACCCAGTCGGAGGACGCGACGTAGATCGAAGCATCCTCTTGGAGTTGATCGCTGTCGCGGACGAAGGGGGCCTCTGCACCCTTCTTGAGGTTGAGCGTCCAGGTTCCGCCGTTCTCGCCATCGAGAATGAACCTGAACACCGCATCGGGCTGCGTCGCCGCCTCCGGGTTGGCCGCTGCAGCCTCCTCAAACGCCCGAAAGAAGTCGCCAGGAGTCGTCATGCGTTTCCCGCTCGCCTGTTGGTGCGGTCGTCGTTGATCACGGAGCGGGCTCGCCGTCAGAGCAGTCCGAAGCGTCGACCGGACAAAAGACATAGACCTGCTCGTAGGTCCAATCACCCTTCCCTGTGTACACGAGATGACCGGAGTAGATCAGCTCATCTCGTTGGTCCTCGGGGAACACGTGGTCGGACTTTCTCGCCTCACTGACGAAAAAGCGGGCGGTGGCCTCGGACGCCAGCACGGCGTTCGGCGAGTGGGGAATGTTCGAATAGCTCGAGTTCTGGCTCCATTCGAAGTTGTTCTTCTCGGGATGCCACTGAGTGCCATAGAAGGGATAGTTGCGCGCCTCCATCGTGCTGACGAAGGCTTCGCCCGCGGGGGCGTCGTTGAACGAAAGCATGTCGAAGAAACCGTTCAGCGCGCTGTTGGAGTCGTACTCACTCACCAGCAAACCATGCTCGTGTGAGTTGAAGGCGAGAGCCTCCGTGGCGAGCGCCGTGACGAGTGCTTCCGGAAACGACTGAAAGAGACGGCTTTGCGCGGCAGTCGATGTGAGCTGGAGCGGTAGCGGCAAGTTCGTCGCCACCACGTTGTCGCTGATGACAGCCCCGTTGCCCGTCTCCAATACAGACAACTCTTCGAAGCCGAGGCAGGTTCCCCAAATTGGATAGTAGTCGCCAGCATCGTTCGAGCCCTTGGCCAGATTCCAGAGAAGCTCGCCCTCTTCCGTGTAGATATCGGAGGGGTCGATCCCCTGATTGCCTCCGGGAAAAAGGATCCCGTTGGTCATCGCGAATGCTTCCTCGTAGTACGCGTCGGGCTGGTCCAGCAGGATGGGCAACACGCGCCCTCCCGCCTGCCCTACCCAGTGCACGTAGCTCGCAGGGATCATGTAGTTGTACGCGGAAAGCTCAGCCTTAACCTCGGGGTCGATCGAACTGGAACCGGTGATGGTGCTCGTCTGCTGGCTGAAGACACCGATCACCGGACGGAGATTCGTTCCAACTGGTGTGATTGAACCGGATCCGTGCGTGCATCCGGTGGCGCCGATCAACAACAGGGACGCGAGCAGGGTTGCGACCGTGCGCCGAGTGATCTGTCTCATGGGCTGGCTGGTTTGCATTGGAGCAAGGGTTATCCGGCGCGCCAGGCCACGCAAAGCGGAATCCCTGATGTCATAAGCACTGCACAATGCCACGGCCGAACTGGCGAAATTAACCCTTTGAAAAAGGGGACTGTCCCCTTTTCTTGAGGAGGGGTGGGGGGGTACCTAGGTGGTGGAGAGGG
>CAYZDM010000088.1:0-8542 GCA_964476875.1 uncultured Sandaracinaceae bacterium
GGACCCGACTCGCTCCGATGCGTGTGGCCTCTGCCATGCCGGTTCGCCTGCACCCGTTGCTGATGTCACCAAGTATCCGCCGGGCGCGACCGATTGCACCACCTGCCACGATCTGCCCCGCGGGGTGATGGCGTGCGGCACCTGTCACGGCGACGGGGAGCGCGCCTATCCACCGAGGGACCAGTGCTACTTCCGCGGACCCCCGGCCGGCTACGCCCACGGACCACACACTGAGTCCTCCGCCAACAATTCGAGCGGCCTCAAGTGTCAGGCGTGCCACTTCGGTATCGACTTCACGGTGCTCGAGGGCGAGCACGGGGACGGCGAAGTCGACGTAGTCTTCCAGCCGGCGTGGGGCCCCGAGGCCAGCTACGACTTCGAAACACTCTCCTGCAGCACCACCTGCCACATCCGCGGCGGTACCACCCCCGACGTGGCTTGGGACGAACAAGACCTCGCCTTAGACTGCAACGCCTGCCATCAAAACCCGCCCATCGGACACTTCAGCGCCGGCTGCAACAGCTGCCACATAGGCATCAACGCCGCCGGAACCGCTCTCACCCCCGAAGCCCCCCACATCAACGGCCGAGTAGACGCCTTCTAAAAAAGGGGACAGTCCCCCTTTTCCCGGCTGTTCGCCTTAGCGGGGTTTTTTGGCGCGGGGGGTTAGCGGGGTGCGGGGTTTGCCGCTGATGAAGGTGTGGCAACCGGTGCAGATGTCGGCGTCGGGTTGGTGGTCGGCGATGTCGGTGTGGCATTCCATGCAGGAGGCTCGGTCTGCGCGGACGGTGGTGTCGTGCGCGTTGTGACAGGTGGCGCAGTCGGAATGTCCGGAGCTCTTTGGGTTGTCTGGAATACGGTGAAGGCCAGGCAGGCCGGTGCTTTCATGGCAGCTCGTGCAGACGGTTGCCGAGGCGACCGCGCCGCCGTGGGGCTCGTGGCATGAGGTGCACTCTCGGTGGCCCTCTGGGCTCGCGTTGCGAAGGTCACCATGACAACTGGCACAAGCGACGGGCTCGCTCAGTTGATGAGCCGTGCCCTCATGGCACGAGCGACATTCGGAATGGTCCGAGATACGCCTGGTCAAACGTGCTTGAGTCGCATGACACTCATTGCAGAGCTGCTGCTGCGTGACATTTCCAAGGTCGAAGCCGTGCGGCTGGTGGCAGTCGACGCAGACTGTCTTCGGTGCATGGAAACCGCGTTCCGAGCCCGCCTCTTGGTGGCACTGAGAGCATTGCAGAGCGATCTGCGATTCCCGTTTGGGATGCGGATCGTGACAGGACACGCAGTCGCCATCGCCCTCGATCGGGTGCGTCGAGACGACCTTCTCGTGGCAATTCTTGCAGGTACGGTCTCCAGCGGCGCGCACCGCGTGTGGTTCGTGGCAACTGGTGCATTCGCGATGACCACGAGCCGCCCTTGCGAGAACCGGCGTTCGTTTGTGGCAGCTCTCGCAGTTGGCTGCCCGTGATGCCGTGAACGTGTGCGGTTCATGGCAGTCGACGCACGCGCTGTGTCCGCCGGAGAACACCGCCCCATCGGGAATCTTTGCCGGCTCGTCTTGGTGGCATCCCATGCAGGCCGCCGCCTCCGACGCGAGCTTGTGTCCCCCGTGACAATCCGTGCAGCCCCCGGTCGAGCTCGGACTTCCATGCTGGAACCGAAACGCCTTGTGGCAGTCCCCACACTCCACGGCGGTTTGGTCGACGGGCTCATGGGGGTTGTGACATGTGGAGCATTCGATTTCGTCATGCATCGCCAAGCCCGAGTGCGTCGCCGTATCGAACGGCCCATGGCACCGCACACAGTCCCAGGGACCGTCGGCGTCGCTGTTGAACTTGAAGCTGTGGCACTCGAAGCACTCGGTGATCTCGCCGGCTTCACCCAAATGTGGATGTGATGCCTCCTCCACATGGCACCCGCTGCACACACCAATGTCGACGTTCGTGAAATCCGGTCTGGCGGGGTCGTGGCAATCGTTGCACTCGAGTCGTTGGTTGATCACATGCTGCGAGTGCCCAGGGGAGAACTTGTCAAAACGCCACTGCTTGGAAACCTCACGCGTGGGTCCCGCTTCTCGCTGCTGCGTAATCGTCGGCACGACGTGCGTCGTGAGCTTCGCGAAAAGAAACCCGCCCAGAAAACCGAGCGCTGCGACAACTCCGACGATGATCGCAGCTCGCTTCATCGACCACCCACGTGGCACATCCGGCAGGGCAGGTCGTTGGCCCTATCGAGGCGGCTGTTGAAGCCCGGCGGATGCGGGCTGCCTCCGGGCCCGCCGACTTGGTGGCAACTCACGCAGAGCACTTCGCCGGCGCCGCCGTGACAGCTCGCGCACGAAAGCGGGTCGAGCCTAGCTGCCTGACCGTGGGCATTGCCCGAACCGGGCGGCCCCGACCAACCAGGCGGATGCGGGTTCCTGGAAGCGGCGTTCTCGCCCGCGATGCCCAGCCGCGTGTGGCAGTCCACACAGAAGAGCTCGCTATGGCACACGATGCACGCGGCCGGGTCCGCGGCGGCCTGCATGTCGTGCATCGAGATGAAGTTGGCGCGGTGCATGGTGTCCCGCATCGGGGCGTCGAAATCCAGTCGAGAAGGAATCGTTGGCACGGTAATCCCATGACATTCGGCGCATTGCCGCTGCGTGTGGCACGACGTGCACAAGTCGCCTTGAGCCGCAGCTTGAACACCGTGGTCGCGCAGGAAGTTTCCGTCGTGCACGACGTGGCTCTCGGGTCTCGTCATCTCACCGGGCAGATCCACGTGGCACCCGCCGCAGTCTCGCGTGTCCCACTGGCCTTTGTGGGCGTGGCAGCTGAAGCAGGTCGGATGCTTGGTCCGCACGTAGTTCGAGTTCGTAGTCACGTTCACATGACAGCGCACGCAATCGCCGGCGCCTTCTTGTTCGTGCTTGGCGTGCGAGAAGCGGAGGTGCTTGCGAGCCATCTCGGCGGCTTGCCGGTTTCGCGCGCGCCCGTGGCAGTTCGAACAGGTGTCCGGGTCGTGCGGTTCTGCATGACATTCCACGCACTCCGCCGTCGACGGGAAGTGCATCGGTCCCGTCTCTCCCGCGTCTTGGATGCCCTCATGGCATTCCAGGCAGTTGATCCCCCCGACCACGTGCGCCCGGTGCTCGAACGCACGGTCCTCTTTCTCCTGTTCGAGACCGAGCATTTTGGCGCAGGCTCCAGCGGTGCCGGCGAGCAGGAGCAGAGCAGTGATTGCGGCAAGCTTTCTCATTGTTCCCCGTGCCATGTGCGCTGAAAGGACACTCGTGCAAGGGCACGCACGTCGATGCGCTGGGTCGAGTTCGAGCTCGCTTCTGCGGCGGCCGCGACGGCCCAGCCCTTCTGATGTTGCCACCGCAGCGCAAGGCGCCCCCAAGGCCAAACCGTGCCAGTGGCTTGGCTGCGGTCATCGGGAATGATGAGCTCGAACTCCGGCATCAAACCGAGCGTCTCGTCGATGTCTTCGTAGAGCGGAATGACCGCGGCAAGCCGGATCCCCGTCCACCTCGCAGTTGCCACGTCCTGGCGGCGAAGCTCTCCGAGGACGCTTCCTTTGCCTTCATCGTCGGTCCGCAATACACCGCGCAAATAGCCCGTCCAGCCCCAGGTATCGGAGGCCTGTTGTGCCGCGCCTTCCACCGTGATGTCGAGCCTCGGCGCTGCTCTCCAGAAGAGATTCCCGCCCGACTTGAAAGCGCCAGGATCGCCCAACACGGTAAACAGGGAGGTTTCCTGTAGCAGACGGATGGTGGAGCGCTTAGTAGCGAAGATCGCGCCCCGGAGATTTCGGTTCGCGGTTTGCGCGGAAATGGTCCCCAGCACTTCCGCCAGGCCGGGATTGACGATCTCCCAGGAAAATTTGGCCGCCATGTCGAGCCAGTGCGCGGCGCGCAGCGAGAAGTCGGCACCAACCTCTTCGTCGGACCGCTGACCGGTGTTGTAGCGGTTGTAGTACGAGGCTCCGAGCACCCCGATCTTGCCGAGCCCCTGCGATACGCGTCCACCGGCGACCCAATCGTACCGCCGGCCATCGAGGTTGCCATCGACCGGGACGCCGCCGAACACTTCGAAGTGCGTCTTGGAGGGTGCACGAAGCGTGATGTGACCTCCGTCGATATGCATGGCGCGTACCGCCCCGGTTCCGAGTATGAACCGGCCGAGTCGCGTGTCGCTGATGCCCTTGGGGTCACGAACCTTGACGGTGACCACGAGCGCTTCGAAGGTGGCTTCGTTGCCCCGCAACCCGAACTGCGGCGAGCCTGCCCCTCCCCAGACCAAAGCCTCCGCTTCGACGTAAGGATATTTGCGCGTCGAAGCCTCTACGATGATCAGCCCGACGTTGGGGTCGAGCTGGCCCCAAAGCTCCGCGCCTACGCTATGAGGCTGAGCGGCTGCCGGCGACAGCGACGCAAACAGCAGCGACGCAAACGCTGCGGCTAGTCCAAGGGCCCAACGTTTTGCGTGTGTGATCTTCCCGCTTGCGTTGCCACCCGATCCTGGATCATGTTTATGCTGCTTGGACAGCCGCCGAGGCCCCGAGCTCACTGAATCATGCACGCATCGCCACTGTCTTGGATTGCTCTCGCCTGCGCTATCGGCGCCGCCGGCATCATGATCATGTACCTGGTCTACCGTCCGCCCTTGGACACCAAGGTCAAGGTCATCATGATGTTGGGTTTGGGAATTCTGCCCATCATGACCGCGATGATCGGCAACATGGAGGGTTTGGCGGCCACCGAGCATCAAGGGTTTTGCGGAAGCTGTCACACCATGGACATGCACATCGCCGACGCCAACGATCCCGACAGCGAGTCCCTTGCCGCCATCCACTCCCGCACCATCAAGTTCGGCGATAAGAGTTGCTACGTCTGCCACAAGGACTACGGGATGTTCGGCTACGCCATGACTAAGCTCGGTGGCATGAACCACGTCTATATGTTTCTGAGCGAATACATGTGGTACGACATGGAAGAAGCGCTCCCGAAGATTCACATCGCCCGCCCGTTCAAGAACGACAACTGCATGCAGTGTCACAGCACGACGGGGAGAATCTGGAACGACGTGTCTGACCACAACGGCCTTCTCGAGGATGTTCGTGCCGGTACGACGAGTTGCGCTAGTGCCGGCTGTCACGGCTACGCGCATCCTTTCAGCAAACCGGAAGATGAAACTCCATCGGATGCGGAAGCAAACGCGGTTGATCTCGCCCCATCACAGGAGGGAACATGAACCCGCGAGCCAAGCTCGAACACTTTCTCGACACCGCCTCTCGCTCGCGACTGATGGTGTACGCTTGCGTGCTTGGATTGATCGGCTTGGCGCTGATGAGCTGGTCGCTCTTCGACCAAGGTTGGATCCCAGTGATGATGGCGATGTCGGTTGGCCAAGGTATAGGCACGCTATCATTCGTCCTGTTCCTCGCAATAGTGATTATCGACCTAAGGCAGGCCGAGTTCCGACCCTCGGTTCCGCACGAGCCGTCGAAGTCGGACGACGACTAACCTAGCGTCGTCCGCGAGCGATCGGCAGCACCAGTTGCGCGCAAAATGTGCGCGGCCTTCTCACTGGGGGTCGTCTAGTTTGCCAAGCGCTGGTAGGCTCCCCAACGCCATGAAGCAAACCAAGATCACCCTCCAAGAGAACGAGATTCCCGAGCGTTGGTACAACGTCGTTGCCGACATGCCCAACAAGCCGTTGCCCCCGCTACACCCTGCAACGCACGAGCCCATTGGGCCGGAGGCACTCGCGCCCCTCTTTCCGATGGCGCTGATCGAGCAAGAGGTCAGTCAGGAGCGGTGGATCCCGATCCCGGAGGAGGTCCGGGACATCTACACGCTGTGGCGACCTTCGCCGATGTATCGGGCGCATGGATTGGAGAAGGCTCTCGATACGCCTGCGCATATTTACTACAAATACGAAGGCGTTAGTCCGGCGGGGTCGCACAAACCGAACACGGCGGTTCCCCAGGCCTACTACAACAGGGAAGCAGGCGTGAAGCAGATCGTGACCGAAACCGGCGCCGGCCAATGGGGGAGCGCACTGAGCTTCGCCTGCCAGCATTTTGGCATCGGTTGCGAAGTGTACATGGTACGCATCAGCTACGATCAGAAGCCCTACCGGAAACTGATGATGAACACCTGGGGGGCGGAGGTGATCCCGTCTCCAAGCCCGACGACCGAAGTGGGCCGCAAGGTTCTGGCAGAGCACCCGGACTCGCCCGGCAGTCTCGGTATCGCCATCTCCGAGGCCGTCGAGCGCGCAGCCAGCGACCCCGAGACCAACTACGCGCTCGGAAGCGTTCTGAACCACGTCCTCACGCATCAGACCGTCGTCGGTCAGGAGGCGCTCAAGCAGATGGAGAAAGCGGGCGAGCTACCAGACGTCGTGATCGCCCCGTTTGGTGGTGGTTCGAACTTCGCAGGGCTGAGCTTTCCGTTCCTTCGGCTGAACTTCGCCGAAGGGAAGAACATTCGATGTTTGGCGGTGGAGCCCACCTCCTGCCCGAAACTCACGCGCGGCGTCTTCCGATACGACTTCGGCGATTCGGCGGGCATGACGCCGCTATTGCCGATGTACACGCTCGGGCACGATTTCGTGCCTGCGAAGATTCACGCGGGTGGCCTGCGCTACCACGGCGCCGGGTCACTGGTCAGTCAGCTTCTTCACGACAAGTTGATCGAGGCTCAGGCCGTTGACCAAATCGAAAGTTTCGAGGCGGGCGTCCTGTTTGCCCGCAGCGAGGGAATCATCCCGGCTCCCGAGGCCAACCATGGCATCGCGTCCGCAATCCGTGAGGCGAATCTCGCCAAGGAAGAAGGCCGGAAGCGCGTGATCCTGTTCAACCTTTGCGGTCATGGGCACTTCGACATGTCCGCCTACGAGGCTTACTTCGCTGGCAAGCTGCATCGACACGAGCTCAGTCAGCAAGACATCGACACCGCGATTTCCAAAATCGACACACCGGAGATTCCCGCGACCGCTCTCTGAGGATTCACGCAGCGATCATGCGCATCACATCCATCGAGTTGTTTCATGTCTCCGTTCCACTACGTGAGACGTTTTGGCCGTCCTGGATTCCGGGTTATCCTCAGACACACAATCGCTTCACGCTCGCCAAGCTCGTGACCGATGACGGCATCGAGGGTTACGCCGCGGGCCAATCGATGGGCAAAGAGAGGGAAGGCCTTGGCGAGCTCCTCGGTGCGTACCTGCTCGGAACCGACCCGACCGACATTGACCGGGTTCAGGACCTGCTCAAGCAGGCAGGCTTTCTAGGCTGGCGAAATTTTTGGCTCGAAGCGGCCTGTTGGGACATCAAGGGCAAGGCCGAGGGCAAGCCGGTCTACGAGCTGTTTGGGGGAACGCCGCGCCCACTTCCGGTCTATCTGTCGACTGGCGAAGTTCATCCTCCCGAGCAACGCGTCGACGAGTTGCTCGCCATGATGGAACGAGGCTACCGCACGGCTAAACTGAGGGTGAAGAGCCCCTATCTCGCCGAGGACATTCGGCAGATCGAGATCGTGCGCAAGGGCGTTGGGGACGATCTCGCGCTCGGGGTGGACGCCAATCAGGGGTGGTTGGTTTCGATTGTGGACCGCATTCCGGCCTGGGACCTGAAACGCGCCACTGAGTTCGCAGCGGCGTGTCACGACAACGGCTTCTCATGGCTGGAGGAACCGCTCGACTGGCACGACTACGACGGCCTCGCCGCGCTCAAGAAGGCATCTCAGGTGAAGATCGCAGGCGCCGAGCTCAACCACGGGTGGGACGAGATCAAAATCATGTTTGAGAAGGACTGCTTCGACATCTACCAACCCGATGCCTGCTTCGCGGGGGGCATGGCGCAGGTGAAGAGAGTCATCGACGCGTGCCACGAGCATGGTCGCACCTACTCGCCACATACCTGGACAAACGGGATCGGCTTCTACGTCAACTGGAACATGGCGCTGGCCGATCGAAAGAACAGTCACCCGCTCGAGTACCCGCTCGAGACACCTTCATGGATTCCGGAGTGCCGCGAGGGCATCATCGACCCGATCCTCCCCAACCGCAACGGCATGCTTCCTCCATTCCGTCGCCCCGGGCTGGGATTCGAAATCAACAAGAGGAAGCTCCGCAAGTACGGCACCCGATTCTTCAAACTCACCGAGACCGGTCTCAAGATCCGAGTCATCCGAGAAAAGGGTCTCCGAGCCGCCCTCGCCATCAAGGCCCGAAAAGACGCCCGGTAGCAACTGAATCACCGGAGAACGGGGCGCGACGCACGTGCTCGCGAGCGGGAGCCCGCTCGGCCGACTCCGTACGACTCTACACGACTAGCCTCCCACCCACTCACTGTGCCGCACATCGCGCCCCGTTCCCCTGCGTAGAAGTCGACGTACGAGGCGGCCGGGCTGGCTTTTGTTATCCAAGGTGGAGCGACCGGTGCGGGATGGGACCCCCACAAACCACCTGCGGCAGCGCAAGCCCGAAGGGCGAAGCCCGGCGCGAATGCGCCGCCAAGCCCGAGCGAACGCGAAAGGCGCGGC
>CAYZDM010000089.1:0-8473 GCA_964476875.1 uncultured Sandaracinaceae bacterium
GCCTACGGAGCGCATCGTTGAGCATCCGCGCTGCGAAGTGTAGCCCGTGCTCATCGGTGTTGCCTGCGTCGATGTAAATAAGCGACATTGTTTGCAAAGCTGGGCTCGAGGCGTCGATCCTCCGGACAGGGTCGTGTTCCAGCCACCGGTCCCAGACATCGCCGCGGAGCTCGCCCGTCCTGGGATCGACGGGGATCTCAGCGAATGGGAAGCCCTTGGGGTCCGGGGAGTATGCGGCACCGGCGGCGAGCACGAAAATCGCATCGAACTGCGACGCGTTCTTGGGCCCGGATACCGGAATCTCCTTGGCAAACGCCTCGAGTCCACCTGCCTGGTCGATCGCGATCGCAGCGCTCGTCAACATGGGTCGCATGCTGACCTCGAAGGCAGCGTCGCCGGCGTGACTGCCAAGCACCGACACGACATCCGGTCTATCCATCCCGAGGCGAAGCGCCCCAAAACCGCCAGACGAACGCCCGACTACCGCGCGCGCTTCTCGTTTCGGGATCGTCTGGAACTCCGCATCGACGAACGAAAAGACCTCGTCGGCGAGGTAGGTTTGATAGCGCCCCGTTCCTTCTGAGTCGATGAACTGCGAGCCTCCCCAACGATTGAAGCAGTCCGGCAGAACGAGGATCGCAGGCGTACACCGGCCCTCGGTGATGAGCTCGTCGAACAGCTCGATCGTGTTCGGCTTCCAAGGGCTCCACCCCGCGATCGAATGGTTGGTGGCTCCAAATCCGGCGAGCATCATCACGACCGGGAAGCGCTTCGTCCCGTCGTACTCTGGCGGCAAATAGACATACAATTCGCGCTCGTGTGGGTCCCCGAGCGGGTTGCCGCTCAGGCACTGGCTCTCATGGGATGTTCGAACGACGCGACCCTTCATCGGCGGCATTCGCATAGCACATTCGTAATCACGCGGCGGGACATCCAGCGTTTTTCACTACATACGGTCCACGACGCCGATGCCCACCAGCCCGAGGCCCCGGCGAATCTGTCGGGCGGTGAGCGCGGTTAGCCCAAGTCGGCTCTCTCTCGTCGCCACCTCTGCGTCGAGCACCGGGCATTCAGCGTAGAAGCCGTTGAAAGCACGGGCCAACTCGTACACGTGCTCGCAAACCAAGTGAGGCTGGCTGGTCGTGCCTGCCTGGTAGACCACGTCGCTGAAGCGCAACAAGTGCCTGCCGAGGGTTCGCTCTGCAGGCGCGTCGAGGGTGATCGTCGCCTCGGTCGCGATGGCGTCCATGTCGACGCCCCCCTTCGCGAAGATCGACGCGCAGCGAGCGTACGCGTACTGCAGGTAGGGCCCCGCGTTGCCTTGGAATGAGATCATCTTGTCCCAGTCGAACTGGTAGTCGCTGAGTCGGTTCTGGCGGAGGTCGGCGTACTTCACCGCGCCGATGCCCACGGTGCGCGACACGTCATCCATTTCCTCGGGACGAACGCGGAGGCGACCTTCGGCAATTCCTTCGTCGATGCGTTGTCGCGCGCGCTGCTTGGACTCTTCCAGCAACGAGGCGAGCGTGATCACCTGACCGCTCGCATCCCGTGTCCGCAACGGTTTCCCGTCGTTCCCGAGCACCGTGCCGAAGCCAATGTGCTCGAGCTCCATATCGTTTCCGAGCAACTTCATGGCAGCAAAGAGCTGCTGAAAATGCAGAGCCTGCCGGTTGTCGACGACGTAGAGCGCGCGATCCGCGTGAAAATGATCCCTGCGATACTGGACGGTGGCGATGTCCGTGGTGGAGTAGAGAAACGCGCCGTCCTTCTTTCGCACGATGAACGGGGTCTTTTGCTTGCGCAGCGCTTTCGGCGCGTCGTCGATCTCTCCCCAAAAAATGCACACGGCGCCCTCGTCTTCGCGGGCGATGCCGCGGGACACGAGGTCCTCGACCACCCCAGGGAGCGCGTCGTGATAAGCACTCTCCCCGAGCCAGGTGTCGAACGACACGTCGAGTTCCGCGTAGACAGCGTCGAGTGTCCCCCGGCTCACCTCCACGAAGTGCTTCCAGAGCCTGCGATTCTCTTCGTCGCCGGCCTGGAGCTTCGCGAGCTCGGCGCGCGCACGCTCGGCGAACGATTCGTCGTTGCCCGCGCGCTCCGATGCCAGCTTGTACACCCTTTCGAGTTCCGGGATCGGCGAGGCTTGCAGGGCCTCATCATCGCCCCACTCGCGCATGCCCACGATCAGCAATCCGAACTGTGTGCCCCAATCGCCCAGATGATTGTCGCGCACGACATCGTGACCCATGAACGACAAGATCCGCGCGATCGCATCGCCGATAATCGTCGAACGCAGATGGCCCACATGCATCTGCTTGGCGATGTTCGGGCTCGAGAAGTCGACGACTACCTTCGTGACCTCGTCGACTGACGGCACACCGTCCCGCCCGCTATCGCGCAGCGCTTCGGTGAGCCTCGACGCTATCCAGGAGTGCGCGAGATGGATATTGACGAAGCCGGGCCCCGCGACCTCCGCTTTCTCGATCGCATCGACCCCGGCCAGCGCGTCCGCGATGGGTTGCGCAAGCTCACGCGGCGGCTTCTTGAGCTCTTTCCCGAGCGGCATCGCCCCGTTGATCTGGAAGTCGCCAAACTTCGGATCCTGAGTCGGTCGCACCAACGCCGCCCGCGGCCCATCCAGCCCAAACGCGTCAGCAATGGCCTCCGCCCCCAACGCCTCCAAATACCGCACCAACAACATCGCCGCAGGCTTACCAGAAAAAAGGGGACAGTCCCCTTTTCGAAAGGGTTAACTCTCCAACTCTTAGCCCCTCCAAAAAGCGGACTGTCCCCTTTTTCTGCGTGCTAGGGTGGCGGCGGTGAATTTGATTCGGGCCATGATGAATGGGCTGAAGCCCGTGATTCGTGCTCGGCGCGCTGTTTTCGGGCCGCGGAGACCTAGTTGGACGCTCGAGTTGGAGACGGTGGCCGAGGTGCTTCGGCGCTCGGCAAGCCTGTCGACGGTATTGCCACTCCAGATTCAGCGGAGGGTGATCGATCCGCCCCGGCCGGTGACCGGACCAATGCGTCGGGTCGACATGCAGCCCGTCGACGCGGGAGGCGTCTCCGCCGAGTGGTTCTCGCAGCCCGACAGCGATCCCAATCGGGTGGTCCTCTACTTTCACGGCGGTGGGTACTCGACTGGCTCGATCAACTCGCACCGCGATTTCCTAGCGCGCCTTTGCATCGCGAGCGGGATGAGGGTGTTGGCGGCCGACTACCGCCTCGCCCCCGAGCATCCATTTCCCGCACAACTCGAAGATTCGCGGCGGGTGTACCGCTGGCTGATGGAAGAGCGGGGAATCCACCCGGACCACATCGTCATGGGCGGTGAGTCGGCCGGCGCTGGCCTCACCCTCTCCACCCTGGTCTCCTTGCGCGACGAAGGCCTCCCGCTCCCGGCAGGCGGCGTCCTGATCTCCGCCTGGCTCGACCTGGACCCGCGCAGCACCTCGATGCAATTCAACAGGCACTACGACTTCGTCACCCGGATCGGGCTCCGTTCCATGGCCAAACGCTTCGCGCCGCCGGCCGAGCACCGTAACCCTTTAGTGTCGCCGATCCACGCCGACCTGACCGGCCTCCCGCCGCTCTTGATTCAAGTTGGGGCCGCAGAAACCCTGCTAGACGACAACCTCAAGTGCGCCGAAGCCGCCCGTTCCGCCGGGGTCGACGTCAAGCTCGAAGTCTGGCCAGACATGATTCACGCGTGGCACGTATTCGCCCCCATGCTGGAAGAAGGGCGCGCCGCCATTCGCCGGATCGGCGAGTTTGTAAGGCACCGCACAGTCCCGTAAGCGAGCGGCGACTTGACGCAAAGGGCCGCTGCCCCCAGTTCCTTACATCTGGCATCCATCAGGGCCTTGTCGCGTAATCACGCCCAAGCCCGAGGGTGACCGACTCGAACATTGGAGGCTGACGTGGCGCAGGCAATCAACCGCTATCGTGCGGATCTACGAGACTTTCGGTTCCTATTCTTCGAGCAGTTCGATCTGCCCGCAGTTCTAGGAAAGGAACCGTTTGCCGAGTGGGGCTCGGACGAGTGCAACATGGTGCTCGACGAGGTGTATCGCTTCGTCTGTGACGTCACCGGACCCCTCAACGGCACGGGCGATGCCCAGGGCTGCCGAATCGAGGACGGCCGCGTCATCACCCCCGACGGGTTCAAGGACGCCTGGGACAAAACCTGGGAGGCCGGTTGGCGCACCATTGCCTCGCCGACGCAATGGGGCGGCCAAGGCGCTCCCGCGATGGTGGGATCCTTCGTCGAGGAGATGATGTGCGGCGCGAACACCGCCTTCACCATGTACACGGGGCTCACGCTCACGGCTGCAGAGCTCATCATGGACTTCGGCACCGAGGCACAGAAGAAAAAGTACGTGCCTAAGATGATGAGCGGCGAATGGACCGGCACGATGTGTTTGACGGAGCCACATGCTGGATCCGATGTCGGCGCTGCCACCACCACGGCAACGCGCAACGACGACGGCACCTACAGCATCCGCGGCACCAAGATCTTCATCAGCGCAGGCGACAACGACCTAGGCACCAACGTGGTGCACCTGGTGCTCGCGCGCATCGAAGGTGCCGAGTCGGGCACCAAGGGTCTCTCGCTCTTCCTCATCCCCCGCGTCCGAATCAACGAAGACGGGTCGCTCGGCGAACTCAACGACGTCGAAGTCCCCTCGATCGAGCACAAGATGGGAATCAACGCCTCGGCCACCTGTGTGATGCAGTTCGGAGACGAAGGCGGCAGCGTCGGTGAGGTCGTCGGCGGCATCGAGCATCAGGGCATTCGCCAGATGTTCCACATGATGAACGCCGCTCGCATCGGTGTGGGCATTCAGGGGCTTTCGGTGGCTTCGGCTGCGTACCTCAGCGCGCTCGACTACGCGCGGGAGCGCAAGCAAGGCGCGAGCGTCAAACAGTTCAAGGACGCCAACGCCCCGCGCGTGCCGATCATCGACCACCCGAACATTCGCCGAGACCTGTTGGCGATGAAGGCACGTGTCGAAGGCATCCGTGCCCTCGTCATGAAGCTCTCGAACCACGGCGATCGCCTGAGCGCCGCGCAAGGCAGGGACGACGAGTCCGAGGCGTACCACAAGGGCCAGGTCGATCTCCTCACCCCGCTCGTGAAAGCGTATGGCACCGATGCCGCATTCGAGGTGTCGAGCCGCGCGATTCAAGTCTACGGCGGCCACGGCTACCTCAAGGACCACCCCGTCGAGCAGTACTGCCGCGACGCCAAGATCTTCCAGATCTACGAAGGCACGAACTTCATCCAGTCGATGGACTTGGTCAGCAGGAAGCTCGGCCAGGCCGGTGGGGCCAACACCCAAGCGTTCCTGATGGACATCCAGAACTTCATCACGGCGAACAAGGACATCCCTGAACTGAAGGAAGGCGTCGGTCACCTCCAATCCGCGCACGAGGCGGTCGCCGCGTCGGTGATGCAGTTCATCGGTTGGTTCAAGGGAGGCAAGCTCGAGCACATTCCGCTAGCTGCCGAGGACTTCCTCACGATCATGAGCGACCTCGCCGTCGGTTGGTTGCTCCTAGACCAGGCCTCGATCGCGCTCCAGAAGCTACCCGAGACCTCCGAGACACACCCCGACCACGCCTTCTACACGGGCAAGAAGTTTGCGGCGCTGTACTTCGCGAACAACGTCCTCAGCACCTTGCCCAGCCGGACCCGGCGCCTCAGCGAGATCGACACCATCCCCGTCGAAATCCCTGACGCAGCATTCGCGACCGTCTAACCGAAGCCATGTACCCGCTGTCAGGCCTGCGCTTTGGCCTGGCAGTAGGCGCAGACGCCATAGAGCTCGAGCTTGTGCCGCACCAGCTTGAAGCCCAGCTTCTTAGCCACTTTGTGCTGCAAGTCTTCGATTGCTTCGTCTTCGAACTCGATGATCTTCTCGCATTCGACGCAGATGAGATGGTCGTGGTGCTCATCCTCCCACGCGACCTCGTAGCGCGACACACCGTCGCCGAAGTGGCGCTCGTAGGCGAGACCGCACTCTTTCAGAAGCTTGAGTGTGCGATATACCGTGGCGTAGCCGATCTTGGGCTCTTCGACGCGTGCTCGGTCGAGCAGTTCCTCGATCGACAGGTGGTCGGTAGTGGCGAAAAACATCTCAGTGACGAGGCGCCGCTGCTCGGTCGACCGTAGGCCATGCTTGGCCATGTAGTCGTTCAGACGAGCACGCAATTGCTCGACATCGTGTTCAGCGGTGGCTCCCATTCGCGCTCTATACCTCAACCGTCCCTAGGGTAACATTGGAAACTTGTCCATCCCTGCGAAGACCAAGGCCCCACAATTGAGCCGTTTCGCATTGGCGATCCGCGTGTCGCCATTCGCCGTCGCGCTCATCCTCACCGCCCTTTGGTTGGCCGGCGCGCCATCCAAGGTTCCCGACCTCCGTTTCAGCGCGCCTTTGGTCGCCCGCCCTGGGACGACCATCGGCATGCGCGTGTGGCAAGTCGATCAGGACACGGACGGGTATACGGTCATCCTGGCGCCGGCGGTTGCGGTCGAGCTTCGAAACGCGTCCGGCATAATCCTGGCACGGACCGATCTGAAAGAGTCGCTAGTGCAAGGTGTCGAGGGGCAAGTGCAAGTTCCCGCCGGCATCGACGAACCGCTCTCACTGGTCGCGCTCGCGGAGATCGACGGTCGCGCCGTGTCCGTTCAACGAACCATCTACGTGCGCGAGTCGATCGAGTCGCGGCGGCCCAAGGGGCGCGCTGTGAACGCTTTTCAAGTGTACGAGCTCGGGCCGATACGCCGCGGGGGCTCCGCGCGTGCCATACAGATACTCGACCCCCGAATCGAGGAGGGCGCCTGCGTGCCGGAGTTGACGTGTTGGCTTTCGGTCTGGGCCAGCGACGAAGCTACTGCTGTCCGCGTTCGTCCAATCGCAGGCGTTCGTGGCGAGTCGAGGACGCGAGCTCTGTCGAACGGCTTCTCCCGGCTTCCACTCGTGGTCGCCGCTAGCGAAGGGCGGATCGACGTCGAGGCGCTCGGTCCCGACGGTGCGGTTTTGGGGACCCGGGAGGTTCGGCTCCCGGTAGTGCCGGGTGGCATCGTGGCCCGGGCGTCTGTGTCTGATGACGGCGTGAACCTGGCGTGGGACCAACTAGGCGGCCGCGAGCCCGTCCTGGTGGACGTCTTCGCGGGCCGACGCTGGGTGCGCGCACTGTCGCTGTCCGAGAAGAGCGCTCGCCTTCCGGCGCTGGGCCCGGGAGTATGGCGGATTCAAGTTCGCCCAAACCTGTTCTCCGACAACACCGCAGGGGTCGCGTACGCCGTCGTGCCCGATCCCCATGGGCCAGGGGCCGTTCAGCAGGCCGCGGCGATGGTCATTGCCGACGCGGATCACGCCGGCCTGGACCCACTTGCCCTCAGCGTCATCGAGGGCGACGCGCCTCAAGGTGATCCCGCAGAGCTGCTCGCAGCCTTGTTTGCCGTCCCGAGCTTCGATGTCGTGGACCTCGGGCCCGGAGCCAGCGCCCGTCTCGGCGTCAGTGAAGCGATCGAGGGCGCGCAGGACCTTCGGCGCTGGCAAGCGGCCGCCGCGATCCTACTGATTGGCCTGGTGGTCAGCATCGTGCTGCTTCGCGTCGAACTCTTGGCCCAGGCGCGCGCGCGGCAGCTGCTCGATGGATTTGGAGACCGCACTCCGGTCCCGCGTCCAGCCTCATCAGGCCGTGGCCTGTGGGCGTTCGTGCTCTTGGTCTTCGTGCTGATGGCCGTGCTCGCGCTCTCTAAGCGTTGGTTTTGACTCTCGTTTGCGCCGCTCCCCCGCCCGACTTAGATTGCGCCCGTGTTCAACTCGTTCCTGAAAAAGGTGCTTGGCACCAAGCATCAACGTGAAGTGAAGCGCATGCAGCCCATCGTGGCTGCAATCTCGGCGCTCGAAGACGAGATGACGAAGCTGTCCGACGTGCAACTGCGCGGAAAGACCGCCGAGTTCCGACAGCAGATCGACAACGGCGCCTCGGTCGACGACCTGATGATTCCCGCCTACGCGGTGGCTCGAGAAGCCGGCAAGCGTGTACTCGGGATGCGGCACTACGACGTCCAGCTCGTCGGTGGCATCGTGCTGCATCAGGGGAAGATCGCCGAGATGAAGACCGGTGAGGGTAAGACGCTCGTCGCGACGCTGCCCTGCTACTTGAACGGCCTCGAGGGCAAGGGCGTACACGTCGTCACCGTCAATGACTACCTGGCCTCTCGCGACGCGGAATGGATGGGCAAGCTCTACAGCTTCCTCGGGTTGAGCACCGGTGTCGTCGTTCCCGGGCAGAGCAACCAGCTGAAGAAGCGAGCGTACGCCTGCGACATCACGTACGGGCAGAACAACGAGTTCGGCTTCGACTACATGCGCGACAACATGAAGTTCAGCATCTACGACTACGCGCAGCGGTCGTTGAACTTCGCCATCGTCGACGAGGTCGACTC
>CAYZDM010000090.1:0-8469 GCA_964476875.1 uncultured Sandaracinaceae bacterium
GACCCATGCCGTTGACCATCTGGGCGCCGGCCTCGGTCGTGGCGGGTACGATCCAGCCGCCGGGGCACATGCAGAAGCTGAAGACGCCGCGATCTTCGACGGTCGCGGCAAGGCGATAGTGGGCGCTCGGGAGGGCCGCATGCCCGACATCGCGTCCGTACTGGATCTTGTTGATCAAAGCCTGCGGATGCTCGATTCGGACGCCCATCGCGAATGGCTTCGGTTCCAAGACGACGCTCATGGCGTCGAGCATCTCGTACACGTCGCGTGCGGAATGGCCGGTAGCGAGGACCACAGCGTCCGCTTCGAACGAGCGTCCATCCGTGAGTTCGACCGCGCTCACCTTGCGGTCGCTGCCTTCACCATCGGTGACGATGCGTCCGAGCTTGGCCTCGAAATGGAACTCCACACCCACTTGCTCGAGCCGCTCGCGCAGCATGGTGACGACTTTGGGCAAGCGATTGCTTCCAATGTGCGGCCGTGCGTCCTCCAGAATCGCGGTGGGCGCCCCGTGGAGCGCGAGAATCTCTAGCACGTCGCGAACCGAGCCCCGTTTGTGCGCCCTCGTGTACAGCTTTCCGTCGCTGTACGTCCCTGCGCCGCCTTCGCCGAAGCAGTAGTTGCTGTCGGCGTCGACTTTGCCCTCGCGATTGAGGAGCGCGATGTCACGTCTTCGGGGCTGCACCCGCTTTCCGCGGTCGATGATTCGGCTCGCAATGCCGTGCCGGGCAAGCTCGTACGCGCAGAAGAGGCCTGCCGGGCCGGCACCTACGATCACCACTCTTGCAGGCAGACGAACCTCTAACGGGTGAGGAAGTGCCCATTGATCCGCAGGCATCTCCGGCCCAACGCCAAGCAGGACGTGGACGCGCGTTCCCCTTCCGCGTGCGTCGATGCCGCGCCGCAAGACATGAAGCTCTGGCAGGTCCTCGACTGGGACGCCGAGATTCTTGGCCGCCAGCGCGCGCATTGCCCCGGGGTCCTGCGACTCATCGAGGGTGAGACGCAGCTCGATTGGGGGCTCGGTGGGTAGGTTGGTCATGGTCAGCTTCGAAGAGCCTACTCTTCTAAGCCGATGTTTCGAGCAGGGCGCCACCGATATAGACGGCCCATACCAGGACCAGACCGAGCGTGTGGACCGTTCGATTAGCGGTGGTCGCAAGCACCAAGCAAATGAGCAGCGTCGCGAGGTCGAGCCCACTGAAGATGCTCAGGCCTTCTCCAAGGACGGCTCCGGCGCCGATCGACCAGAGCTGAACCACGCCGAACAGGATGAAGAAGCGCCCCTGCCGGATGAAGCTCTGGGTCTCTTCGGTGCCGTCGGAGGCCTGAGTGCCGAGCAGGACCTGGGTCGCGAAAAGCAGTAGCACCGGACCCGTTTCGGTGAAGAGGAAGCTCCAGAAATCCCACTCCTCGACGAGCGCGATGTCGGCGGTGTGCCAGAACATGACGAAATAGGCGAACAGCAGAAGAAGCATCCATCCAAGCAGGTGGCCGTCTGTCGGCGTAGTTCGCGCGCTTCGCACGATTTCGGCCAGCTCAGTCAGAATCCCCGCGATTCCCAACGTGAGAATCGTGATGAACATGAACGCGACCAGCAGGGTGCTCAGATTCTCCATGCGGGCGAGTCTAGCTCAGTTCGGACGACCTTGTAGGTCGCACGCCGACTAGCCCGGGGATTCGTTGTCGCCGGTCGACTGTGGCGGGGTCATCGGCTGGAGCTTTTCGACCAATTGCGCTGCGCTGGTGACATCGAGTTTGCGCATGGCCGATTTCAAGAGGCCCGAGACTCTGGCCGGCGACAGACCCACGCGGTAGGCGATCAGTTTGCTGCTCTGTCCAAGCACGACGAAGTTTACGACCTGGGCTTCTTGCTCGGTCAGTCCACGGGGGTCGCTCAGCTCGGGGGGGTTGGGCAAAGCCAAGACGAATCGCCGCCCGTCGGTATCGAACCAGTCGACCATGCTCCAGCGTCCGCTGACCAAAGCCTTCCAGGTCTCGAGTGCTTCTTCCGGATTGTCACGCCGCAGCCAGCCGCGCGACCGGTCGACATCACGCGCGGCTTGCCGGAGAGAGTCGATAGCGTTGGCGTCCTGCGCTGGACCGACCGCCTCGACGATTCGAAGGCCGCCCGCGTCGAACACGGCTTCCGCGTCGCCGGGCAGGTCCGTTGGTGCGAGGTTCGGCTCCTCGTCGTGTTCGTGAAGCGCTTGCCGCAGACGAAAGGCGGCAGCGACATGCGCGCCGACCATTTGCCAGCGCTCTCGAGCGCGCGACGAAAGCCTCGTCGTTTCGGGCAGCGGAACAACGATGTTCATGCCCACTCCGCTCGGATCGATGGCCAGGATCCCAAGCATGTCTGAATACCCTATGGCCCGAAGCGCGCGTGCTGCATCGTCCGGATAGTCCTTGGCTGCATCAGAGAGCGTGCTTGCAAGACCGTGCGAGTTCATCGCCGCGAGAAACTCTGGAGTGGACACCTCAACCGACGCAGCGGCTCGAGCAGCATAGTCGTCCGGAAGCGACCTCATACGCAGCTCCCCCATCGTGATCTCAGCCCCTCCATCACGGCGAACGAGCAAGAACTCACCCATCGAGAAACCGAGGCCGTGGTCGAAAACCGGCGCCCCAACTTCGACGAGCCGCGTGAGCCAATCCGCGCGTGAACTTTCTAGATCATACGCGGCCTCGACGAGGTCGATGACGCTTGAGCTGACGGGATTCGAAGCGATGCTCGGATCCTCGCAGAGTTGGCCGCGGGCCTCCATACGTAATTGTTTGCGCTGAGGGTGCATCGAATACCGACGTCCGGTCTGGCGTTCGTCGCCAAGCGGTGATAGCCAACTCTTGCTCGGCTGTTACGGGCTAGTAGGGGAGTGCTGTGCCAATTCTTGCCATCGACCTGGGTACGTCGAACGTGAAGGCGGCGGTGGTGGATCGCGATGGCGCGTTGATCGGAACCGGTCGCGGCTCGATCGAGATTCTGCACACGGCCGATGGCGGAGCGGAGCAGGATCCCGAGCGTGTCTGGCAGACGGTATTGAGTGCGGCCGAACAGGCGCTCGCCTCTTTGAGCGACCGGACCCAGGTCCGGGCAATCGCCTGTGCGAGCCAGTACTCGTCGATCGTGCCTGTCGACGAACACGGCCTTCCCACGGCGAACATGGTCGTTTGGATGGACAAGCGAGGTGCTCCGGATCGCCTCGCGGATCTGCCGGGTGGCAAGGGCATGAAGCCCAATCTGTTTCAGATGGGTCGGTGGCTTCAGATCCACGGGATCCCTCCGCTGCCTTCAGGGAGCGATTCTCTCGCGCACATGCGTTGGCTCAAGCTTGCCCGCCCGGACGCCTACGCGCGGACTGCTACGTTCCTCGAACCGATGGACTATGTGGCGGCGCGACTGTGCGGACGGCGCGTCGCGAACGTCTGCACGAGCTTCATGATGTTGCTGACCGACAACCGCGCCGCGGATCCCGGCTACCACCCCACCTTGCTGAAGTGGTCAGGCTTGGACGCAGAGAAGCTGCCAGAACTCGTTCCGGTCGATGAACCGCTCGGCACGGTTTTGCCCGAGGTCGCCGATCGTCTCGGCCTTTCAAAGAGCACGCTCGTCTTTCCCTCGATCAACGATACGCAGGCCGGCGGTGTCGGTGCCAGCGCGTTTGCCGGGGATCATGCTGGCGTCTCCATCGGCACGACCGGCGTGTGCGTCACTCATGTCGACTTCAAGAAGACCGACATACTCAACTCGCTCGCGAGCATGCCCTGTCCAGTGACCGGCCGTAATTTCGTGATGGCGGAGGCGGGGATTGGTGGCGGCGCTGTCGAGTACTTCCTCGAACGGCTCGTGTTCGCTCGCGACCGATTCGGCGACCACAGTTTGGCCGACAAGTTCTCGGCGTTGGAGCGCGCCATCGAACCGATTGAGCCCGGTAGCGGCGGGCTACTCTTTCTTCCCTGGTTGACCGGTTCGATCACCCCCGCTGAAGACGGCAAGGTACGCGGCGGCTTCTTGAACATTTCGCTACAGACCACGCGAGAGCATCTAGCCAAAGCCGTGCTCGAAGGGGTAGCCTTCAATCAGCGCTGGGTCCAAGAGCGCGTCGCGCGCTTTGCCAAGCGGGACATCACCCGAATCAAGTTTTACGGCGGCGGTGCGCTCTCGTCGGCGTGGTCCCAGATCTTTGCGGACGTTCTGAAGTGTCCGGTGGACCAGTTGCGCGACCCGGAATACACGGTGAGTCGCGGCGTCGCGCTGCTTGGGTTTCATCGTCTCGGTGAGATCGGGCTCGATGAGTTTGAGGCGGCGGTTCCAGTGGCTGCCGTGTACGAACCGTCCACAGACGCCGCCGACCGCTACGACGAGATGTTCACTCAATTCGTCCGGGTCTTTAAGAAGAACCGCGATATATTTCGCGCGCTGAATGTTGGGAGCTAGCGATGAGCAACGCGATCGAAGATCTGATGAGAGGCCTCTATCCATACGCCGAGAGTCATGGTGTGATTCGGGGCTTCCCTGCCGAGGGCCGAGCCACCGATGCGATTGTCGAAGAGCTTCGCGCGATTGCTGGCAAGGAGGACGAAGCCTGGGAGACCGGCCGCTGCTCGGGGACGATGTATAGCGGCGACCACGAGCACTATGACTTTCTGAACGCGGTCTGCGCGCTGTTTTCGCATGTCAACTCACTGCAGCGAGACATTTGTCCGAGCATGACCCGGTTCGAGTCGGACATCATCGCGATGGCCCTCGACATGTTGCACGGGAGCGAGGTCAAGAAGCACCAGCCTTCGCACACTGCGTGCGGCGCAATGGGGTTCGGTGGCACGGAAAGCATCATCAATCCTCTGTTGGTGTACCGGGACAAAGCCCGCGATGAACGCGGCGTCGATCGGCCCACGGTCATCGTGCCCGACACGGCCCACCCCGCCTTTCGCAAGGGCGCACACTTGCTCGGCATCGAGGTGGTCGAGGCGCCGACCGATCCGATGACCACGCTGGTCGACCTCGAGTTCGTTCGCGATTCCATCGACGGGCGCACAGTGGCTCTCGTCGGTTCGGCGGGGAACTACCCATACGGCACAATCGACCCGATCGAAGCCCTGTCAGACCTGGCCGTTCAGCACGGCATCGGGCTTCACGTAGATGGTTGCTTAGGTGGCTTCATCCTTCCCTGGGGCGAAGCGCTCGGCTACGACGTGCCGGTCTTTGATTTTCGATTGCCGGGCGTCACGTCGATCTCTGCCGACACGCACAAGTTCGGCTACGGGCTCAAGGGCACGTCGGTCGTGCTTTACCGAGACGCTTCGTACCGCAAGTACCAATACTACATCGAGCCTACCTGGAAGGGAGGGATCTATGCGTCCAACGGGCTTGCGGGAAGTCGCTCGGGCGGCCTCATTGCCGCGACCTGGGCCGCCATGGTGCGGTACGGGCGGGAGGGCTACATGCGCCACGCGAAACAGATCTTCGAGACCTCATTTGAGATGCAGGGCGTCGTGAAAAGCCTGCCTGAGCTCGAATTCATGGGCTCACCGACCTTCTGTTTCGCGTTCCGATCGAACGAGTTCGACGTCTATCATGTCAACGACTTCATGAAGGGCCGAGCTTGGCGCTTCAACGGGCAACAGAACCCAGCGGCGATTCACATGTGCGTCACGCGTCCGCAGACGTCGCGGGATGTTCGCGAAGCCTTCGCGGTAGATCTACCCGAAGCGGTGTCCTACGCCCTCGCGAATCGGGACGCCCAGCCTCAGAGCTCTGCAATTTACGGCGGCGGCGCGGCCGGCATTCCAACAGACTCGCCTGAGGCCGTACAAATGCTCATGACGATGGCGTTGGATACGCTGCAGGCCTATCCGTTCTAGAAGGGGCGTCGATCCGAATGGCTAGTTTGCCCACGACCCTTCCTGATTCGCTACGCATGTGTGCGTCGCGGATATCCTCGATTTGATAGACCTGTTCGACCAGAGGTTTGATCTGGCCCGCTTCGACCATCTCCGCGATCTCTCGCAGCGCATCGCCATCCGGCGCGACCCAGAGGCTGCGGTGCTGCTGTCCGCGGAAACGGTTCAGAATTGGGGCAACGAGAATGTTCGTCGGTGTGGGGATCGAGGACACGTAGGTTCCATCGGGGGTGAGGATCCGCCTTGCCTCCGCGAAGCTGAGGTTCGCCACCGCATCGAAGATTAGGTCGAATTGCAGTTCTGTATCGAGCGGGGACTCTGCTCGGTAGTCGATTACATCGTCCGCGCCGAGTTGCTCGGCGACCTCTAAATTGCCGGTGCTGCAAACGCCGGTGACGCGATACTCGAGTGCCTTTGCCATTTGGACTGCGATGTGACCGAGTCCGCCGGTGCATCCATTGATCAGCACGTGCTGTCCCGGTGCACGCGCGGTCCGGCGGAAAAAGAGCTGATGCGCGGTCAGAGAGACGAGCGGCAGGGCAGCCGCCTGTTCAAACGACAGATTGATCGGCATGGGCGCGATCTCCCTCGGCCGAACGACGAGCTTCTCGGCGTACGCGCCGCCTTTCAGTGCGTGGACCATGCCGAACACCTTGTCGCCGGGCGAGTAGCCAGCGACGTTGCTGCCCGTTTCCTCGATCTCCCCGGCGAAATCAGCACCCAGCACCGTCGGTGGCGACCAGCCGGTGACGAACTTCAACGATCCGCGCCGGATCTTCCAGTCGACTGGATTGACAGATGAGGCTCGCACCCGAACCAGTATCTCGTTAGGCCCGATCGTCGGGGCACGGACGTCCACGATCTCCATGACGTCTGCCGACCCGTACCTGCGCGTTCGTACCGCCTTCATGATCGACCCTATCATCTTCCGTAGCACCCGTGCCGCCTCGGGATTGCTACGTTCGCGTTTCCATGGTGAGGTGCGGACGGTGCCGCGGTTTCTAACACATCGAGTGAGAGCGTGTTGAGGCGCCTACGCGCTGAGATGGGGCTCGTAGCCGCCGTTTTAACGGCGTTCGCTTTCGGGTGGTTCGGGTCGGTTTGGTTGGCCGACATATCGCATGACGTCCGCACTCTGTTCCTCTTTGCGTGGATCTTCGGGGTCATGATGTGGGCCTCGTTTGGTGTTGTTCGCCACGCCGAGGCACTCGCGATCAAACTCGGTGAGCCGTACGGGACCCTCATCCTCACGTTGTCGGTCATCACGATCGAGGTGGCGCTCATCTCTGCTGTCATGCTGACGGGCGCTGAGAGCTCGACCCTCGGTCGCGACATGATGTTCTCGGTACTCATGATCGTGCTGAATGGGATGGTGGGCTTGTCGCTGCTGCTCGGTGGCTTTCGGCACGTCGAGCAGAGCTTCAATCTACGCGGCGCGAACACGTTCTTGGCGGTCATTACGCCGCTTGCCGTGTTGTCGCTGATTTTACCCAACTTCACTCGCTCGACTCCCGACCCTTCGTTCACGATTCCTCAGTCGGAGTTTCTCATCGTCATCACGCTCGGTCTCTACGCCGTATTCCTCGGCATGCAGACGATTCGACACCGAGACTACTTCATGACGCCGAGCCGCGAGAGCAAAGTGGGTGAAGAGCATCCGGATCACGATCTCGACCACGCCCTGATCGGGTCGCTTCCGTTTCATGCGGTGATGCTCTTTGGGTACATGGTTCCCATTGTCCTGTTGTCCAAGAAGCTGGCCGTGATCATCGATTTCGGCATCGCGGAGGTTGGCGCCCCAGCTGCTTTCGGTGGCGTCGTGGTGGCAGTGTTGGTGTTGGCGCCGGAGGTCATCACCGCGCTGCGGGCGGCGCTCTCGAATCAAATCCAGCGCTCGATCAACATTTCCTTAGGGTCCGCTCTCGCGACCATTGGTCTGACCGTTCCCGCGATATTGCTCATCGGGATCGTGACGGGGCACAAGGTGGTGCTTGGGCTGGACCCCGTGGAGACCCTGATGCTTTGTCTCACGTTGTTCGTTTCGTACATCAACTTGAGTGGCGGCCGAAGCACCCTGCTACAGGGCGCGGTTCACCTGATTCTGTTTGCGGCGTACATCGTTTTGCTATTTGATTGACGCTTATGTTCGGATCGAAGAAGAGACGCCGCCACGAGCTTCGGCAACAGCCACTGTCGGCCGAGTGGCTAGGGATCGTGCATCGAAATGTGCCGTACGCGGCGAGCCTCACGCCTGAAGCTCAACGGGAGCTCCAGGGACTGATCCAGGTGTTCCTGGACGAGAAGCGATTCGAGGGCTGTGCCGGTTTGGAGATCACCGACGAGATTCGCGTCACTATTGCCGCGCAGGCCTGCGTCCTGCTGCTGCATCGCGAGACGGATTTCTACCCGAAGCTGCAGTCGATCCTCGTGTACCCACACGCCTATGTTGCCAAGGGCCTTCAGGCGAACGAGGGCCCCATCATGAACGAGGGGCCACAGGCGCGGCTTGGCGAATCGTGGGGGCATGGCAGCGTGGTGCTGTCCTGGGACGATGTGCGTGGTGGC
>CAYZDM010000091.1:0-8436 GCA_964476875.1 uncultured Sandaracinaceae bacterium
TTTCCGGCGCCTTGATGCAGGCTGCACGCCACCCCGTCACAGCGAGTGAGGCGCTCACTCAACCGCCGTAGCTCCGCGTCATCCGTCTCACTCGTTACCAGCGTCGCCAACACTTGTGTACCGTTGGTGCGCAACCACACGGCTCGAAGCCCGAGGCGACCGCGTTCATCGTTGTGTGCCGCGATGCCCATGTCCTGAGCCACTTCGGCGAATTCATCTGCGGCTGCGGTGATGAGCGGATGGTCCACGAGACAACCGTGCATGTCGGCGGGGCTGTGCGTGCCGCGAACGAAACTCCCTAGGCGCAAGTTTCCGGGCCCACCGAACGCAATCCGCTTGGCACTCCACCGGTACCCGAGCGACTCCGGTGCCGCGACCACTTCACCCACCTCGAGTTTGTGTTGTGCGAGCAGCATCTCGCGAAGAAGCGTCCGCTGGTCGGGCTCTTCGAGCGCCATCAGTGCGCAACCCGTGCAGCGCCCTCCCTTGATATCCCGATGGCGGGCGCAGAGCGGAACACGCCGCCCCGTTCGCCCGCGTTCCACGGCAACGGCCGTCGCAAAGGTCGCGTGTTTGCCCACGTGATCGATGCGCGCGACCACCCGTTCGCCCGGAAACGCCCCCGTGATGCGAATCCGCCCTGAGACCCCTTCACCGGTGGGCATGATCGATTCGACCTCGAAGGTTCCCCGGTCTCCGGCTTTCTGGCGAGGATCCTTAGCTGTCATGGGCATACGTTTGCGCGACCCGTCCCCCATGGGCAAGGTGCGGGATGGCCCTGGTGCCGCTAACTCGAAAAGGCTCTCGGGGTCCCGCCCGGCCCGACACGACCTCCTACCTGCCCACCACTCGAGCGGAGATGGAGGCGCGCGGCTGGGACGAGCTCGATGTGCTCATCGTCAACGGGGATGCCTACGTAGACCATCCCGCGTTTGGTGGAGCGCTCATCGGCCGCTTCCTCGAAGGCCGAGGGTACCGCGTCGGCATGATCGCTCAGCCCAAGTGGGACGATCCCGCGGACGTGTCACGGATGGGAGCGCCGCGTCTTTTCGTCGGCATTACGAGCGGCAACCTCGATAGCATGCTCAACAAGCTGACCGCGCAGAAGAAAGTACGCTCCGAAGACCAGTACTCGCCGGGCGGTCGGACCAACATGCGGCCCAATCGAGCGAGCATCGTCTACGGCAATCTCTGCAGGCAGGCGTTCTCCGGGGTGCCGATCATCCTCGGTGGTATCGAAGCCTCGCTTCGGCGCATCGCCCACTACGACTACTGGAGCGATTCGATTCGCCGCAGCGTCTTGCTCGACTCTAAGGCAGACATGCTCATCTTTGGAATGGGCGAACGGCCCGTCTGGGAAATCGCCGACCGACTTGCAGCCGGCGAAACGCTTCGAGACCTACGCGACGTACGCGGGACAGCTCACGTGCTGCGCAAAGGCGAGTGGGAACACCTTGAGCCGAGCCGCTTCATCAGAGACCGGAAGCCGGTGCGCCTGCCCACCTATGAAGAGATCAAAGAGAGCAAGGCGCGCTTCAGCGAAATGAGCGGCGCGTTCCAGAAGGAAACCAATCCAGGCAACGGTCGCCCCTTGATTCAGCCGCATGGACACGAGGCGGTGTACCTCAACCCGCCCGCGGAGCCGCTGACGACCGACATCATGGACGGTCTTTACGATTTGCCCTTCACACGATACCCGCACCCATCGTACGACGCTGGCATCCCGGCGTACGAGACGGTCAAGCACAGCATCGTGACCATGCGAGGTTGTTTCGGTGGCTGCAGCTTCTGTTCGATCACCGAGCACGAGGGCAGGGTGATTCAGTCCCGCAGCGAAGAGAGCGTCTTACGGGAAGTGCGCGCGCTCCGTCGTATGGACGGCTTTGCTGGCGTGATCAGTGATGTCGGCGGCCCCACCGCCAACATGTACAAAATGAAGTGCAAGGACGAGCGGATCGAGAAGGCCTGCCGCCGCCTGAGCTGCGTGCATCCGGGCGTGTGCGAGAACCTGGTCACCGACCACGATCCGCTCGTGCAACTGCTGAGCAAAGTGCGCAAGGAAAAGGGCATCAAGAAGGCCTTCATCGCCTCGGGCATCCGTTATGACCTCGCCGAACGAAGCGAGGAGTTCGTCGAGGTGCTCGCCAAGCATCACACCGGCGGTCAACTCTCGGTCGCTCCTGAACACGTCGACGACGATGTGCTCGACAAGATGAAGAAGCCGGGCGCCGAGAGCTACGAGCGCTTCGCCGAGATGTTTGAGTGCGCCAGCGAGAAGAGCGGCAAGGACCAGCACCTCGTTCCCTACTACATCAGCGGCCACCCCGGCTCGACGACCCAGTCGATGATCGATCTCGCCCTCTACTTGAAGAAACGCGGGCTCAGGCCGCGACAGGTGCAGGACTTCATCCCCACGCCGATGAGCATGGCCACCAGCATGTATGTGACCGAGCTCGACCCGTTCACCCAGGAGCCGGTGTACGTCGCCAAGAGCCTGCGCGAGAAGCGAATGCAGAAGGCGCTGCTGCAGTATTGGGACGTCGAGCAGCACGACCTCGCGCGTGAAGCGCTGATCAAGGCGAAGCGCGGCGACCTCATCGGAAGCTCGGAACGGCATTTGGTCCCGCCGGCTTCCGGCAAAGGTTCGCTGTCGATTCATGAAAGGCGGCGACGTCAGGTCACCAGAGATCAGCCTCGCGGACGAGTAGGGCGCCGCGCGGGACCAGGCGGCGGCCGCCGACGCAAGTAGAGCGAGCCCCCGAGTGCCTCGACTGACCCGGCACACGAACAGAAAATCGGACTGCTACTGACGCGTGGTCAGATCTCGATCCGATCGCCTTTCGATGGCGTCCGGACGTTTGGGAATCCACGCTCGTCGAGGTGCTGCGCGAGCGTCTTACGCGGCCGGTCCTCTCCGTGCACTAGCGCCACCGTGCGTAGCGGGCCAGCGTCGCGAACGGCTTCCGCGAATGCGATCAGGTCGTCCTGTCCTGCGTGCGCGCTGAACCCGTTCAATACGACGACTTCCGCCCGGCGTTCTCGTTCGAGTCCAAAGATCCGTACGCGCTGCCGCCGCTCGACGAGACGTCGGCCCAGGGTGTGCTGCGCCTGAAACCCAACGATGATCACTGTGTTCTTCTCGCTTCCGAGCGCCGCCACCAGGTGGTGGACCACACGCCCGAACTCGCACATGCCGCTCGCCGCGATGACGATTCCCGGCTCTTCGCCGCGACTGATCACCTTGGAATCTTCGACGGCGGAGATATAGCGAAGCCCGTCGAAATCGAACGGTGAATCTCCACCAAGGAGCAAACCCTGCGCCTCGCGATCGAAGCAATCAGGGTGTAGTCGAAACACCTCGGTCAACCTCGCGGTCAACGGAGAGTCCACGTAGACTGGCACGTTTGCCAGATGTCCCTTCGCCTTGAGCCTCTTCAGTGCGTAAATCACCTCTTGCGCACGTTCGAGGGCGAAAGACGGAATGATGACCTTGCCCCCGCGGCCGAGTGTTCGCGTGATCGCTTCGAGCAGCTCGTCTTCCATCCGCTCGATGGGTTGATGGGTGCGGTCTCCGTAGGTGCTCTCGAGCAGCAGCAGGGAAGCGCCCGACGGGACTTCTGGGTCACGAAGGATCGGCATATCGCTGCGCCCAAGGTCACCAGAGAACAACAAGCGCCTAGTCTCGCCGACGACATCGATATCGAGCGCGACCAGCGCACTGCCAAGCACGTGCCCTGCGTCGTAGAACGTGAGGGTGACACCGTCGGCGATCGAAAGGCTACGGTGGTACGGCAGGTTCACCATCAACCCGAGCGTGCCAACGACATCCGCTTGATCGTACAGCGGCTGCACCGGTTCCATGTCGGCCTGGTCCCGTTCGATCTTGCGATTAATATAGGCGGCGTCCTGCTGTTGGATTGCGGCTGAATCCTCCAGCATCGCGGCGCAAAGGTCACGTGTCGCCGGCGTACAGTAGATCGGCCCGCGGAACCCGAGGTGATAGAGCCGCGGCAGCGCGCCCGAGTGGTCGATGTGTGCGTGGGAAAGCACCACCATGTCGATCTCGTGAGCACGAAACCCAAGCGTCTGATTCTTCGTGATAGTCTCGCTGCGACGCCCCTGAAAGAGTCCGCAGTCGAGCAAAATCGTCGCGTGTTCGGTGCGTACGAGATGGCGCGACCCCGTCACGTCTCCGCCTACAGCACCGACGAACTCCAAGTGTGCCGACATAGGCCGCTCGTTGTAACTCAAGATGCGTGAGTTCGCGAATCCGCCGAGCCGGCGAAAACGGCAATCAAGGACGGGCCGGTTCGCGTCACTTACACCGAGCGCCCTCGTCAAGCTTCACCGGCCCCTGCAGGAAGTGAAGCTTGTCGGGGTTGCGGCGGCTGGCGATCTTGACGCCCATTCTTCCGAGCGCGCCGGCGAGCCCCGAGGAATCCACGGTCAATGTGACCGGCTTCTTTCGCGCTGGAACGACCGCGTGAACCCGTAGCTCGTCTTTGGCGATGCAGGTGCGAGCCGAGATCTCGACCATCGGGGCTCCAGCGAGCCGTACGACGCCCTTGGCGTATGCGATCCGCACCGGTTTGGGCAAGGGCTTCGGCTCCAACATCACGCCGACGACGTCCTGCAGGTAGATCATGGGCGATTCGTCTTGTGGCCGTCGGCGAACCGTGACGACCGCGCTATCGACGCGAAACGTCACGGGCTTCTTCGTGAAGCCAAGGGTGAGCGTTGCGTCCTGCACTTGCACGGGACCGATCTCGACCAACCAACGCCCATTGCCGTCGACTGGCGTGCTTGGCACCTCAAGCTCAGCCTTTGCCGAGGCAGGTGGTTCGCGCAACGCATCCGCGATCGATATTTTCCCGCTCTTCGTCCGATACAGCGTGAGGTGAATGCCTCGCGCCGACGCATCGTACACGCGGTACGTGCCTTTCCGCAGCGCGCTCAGATCGACGAACCCTCTCAAGCGCTGGATGCGCAGCACCTCACGGCCCTGGTGGTCCTTCATGGAGAAGTTCTTGAGGCCAACCCCCGCCTTCCCGTCGAAGTGACCCGCGGATGGTCTGGCCCCCGCGTCTGGTCCGGCGTCGTCTGGGACTGAAGCATCGAGGTCGGTGTCTTCGAAAGGCCACTCGTCGAGGACGCCGCCATCGAGCGCCTCGGCATCACGATCGAGAGCACCAGAGCTGGCGAACACCCCGAACTGATAGGCGACCCAAGTCAGCGTCAACAACGCCACCACGAAGATCGAAGCAGCCACCCACGCGCCTCGACTCATGACGAAGTCGCCGCGCGGAGGTCTGCATGAACGAGCGAATGACGCGGGGCGAGGTTCATCCACGCACGATACCCTGGCTATCTTCTTTCGATCAATTCCGCCGCGGAATCGCAAATCCAGCGCTTCCTCTCGTCGTAGCGACTGGTCTTGCCTTTTGCATCCCCGTGACGTCCAATGCGTCATGGGCGGGCGTCGCGTCGGGCTGAAGATATTGCTCTTCGGAGTTGCTTTGCTCGCCGGATGGTGGTTTGCGACCGCGCCTCCTGACTATCTCCAGGTCGGACCAGCCGTGGACCTAGGGGGCGTCGCTGATTCGATCCTGGCGGTCGAGGCCTCGTCAGAGGCGTTTGGGTCTGGGCTCGTGCATGTCGACTCCGATGCGCCTGGGCACGACGACTTGCTACTGCGAGAAGAGGAGGGCGTCGCATTCGTCTCAGGAATGGATGGATGGATTTGGCGCGTGCCGCTCGATGGCGGCGGTGAGCGCTTTGCGGACGTCCCGCTCATGCCGTCCGGGCTCCGCGCAGCGCCGGACGACGATGACGTGATCTACTTCTGTGCGTCGCGGCTTCACGGCGTGGAATCCCCGAAGGACGAGCGCGTCGGTTTGTACCGCCTGACCATCTCTTCGCGTGAGGTCGCGCCAGTCGTCACCGAGGTCGCCATGACGCCTGCGATTCCGGAACGTCACCACAAGGTATTCGCCGACGACGACGCGAGCGCGCGCACCGTCGTTCAAGCGAACGCCAACGGCACCAACTCCCGACCCTTGGCCTTCTGCAACGACCTGGATGTCAGCGCAGACGGCAAGCGCCTCTATTTCACCGAACCCATCGCCTATGAAGGCGCATCGATGGGTGGCGGCGCGGTCGGTGAGGCCATCACGCTGGGCGAAAACGGCCGCCTTTGGAGGCACGACTTCGAGACCGGCGAGACCAGGCTCGTCGCCGAAGGCTTCCACTTCATCGATGGAATCCTCCTCGACACCCATCCGGTTGGCGAACGCGAAGAGTCCGTGTTGGTGACCCAGACTCCGGGCTTCGCGATCACGCGCTTCTTCTTGGCAGGTTCGCGCGCGGGTACGGCGGAAGATGTGTGGACGGGGCTGCCCGGCATGCCCGACGGTATGGACCGCGATTCGGAAGGGCGAATCTGGGTTGGCCTGTACCGGAAGCGTTCGAACTTCCTGACCTGGGCGCACAAGAACCCGTGGATCAAACCACTCATGCTCCGATTGCCGCTCGAGCTGCTACCCGTGCCCAAGGAGACCGGACTCCTCGGCCTGAGCCCCGACGGTGCCACGCCTCTCTACTACGCAATGCAGGTCGGCCCGCTTCTCGGCGATGCAGCAGTGGGCGTCCCAGGCTCGGAGCACCTCTACATCGCGAACTTTGATCGCCAGCAGCGTGGCCTCATCCGGATGCGCTACCCCGAGATCGATTGAGCCGAATCAGCCCACAGTTCAGTCGAACTTGATGCCGCAGAGCGGATCGTCTGGCGCACAACCCTTGTCTTTGGGCTTGGCGCGCGTCTTCGGGCGGTCCTTTACTCGTGCCTCGCGCTCCTTCTGGCGCTGTTCGCGAGCTTCCACCTTCTGTCGGTAGCTCACCTTGTCCTCTTCGGCTTGATCCGCTCTTCGTTCGGCATCGACGAGATCTTCCTGAGCACGATTCTTCTCTTCGAGTGCAAGCTGCTGGGCCTGTCGAGCGCTCTCGGCTTCGAGAGCCTTGCGCTCGAGCACGGGCTTCACACCAAACGCGTACCCCGCGGCCGATCCAATCACCATGAACGCGAGCCCACCGATCACCAATCGGCGCGCGCGAATCTTTGCCTTCTCGACCGCGGTGATGGCCGCGATCTCTTTCTCGTGCGTGAGCATTCGCTCCTGCTCGGCGGCGCGTGCTTTCGCCTGCTCCTCCAACTCGACGCGGAGTGACGACTCACTGGATTCGCGAACCCGGCGCTCTTCTTCGTCGCGCTGCGCGCGCTCCTGCGCCACACGGACCTCTTCCTCGGCATTGAGGCGGGCTTCCTCGGCTTCGCGTCGCTGCTGAGCTGCGGCTTCAGCTCGCCGTCGCGCGTCTTCAGCTGCTCTGAATCTCGCCTCTTCTTCGGCCGCGATACGCGCCTCTTGAAGGGACTGCAGCTCTAAGAGCTGGTCCGCGAGTGAATCGTGGTTGCCTGCTTCCATTCGTGGTTCCCGCCTCCTAAAAGATTCTGGCAAATCTGGAGCCCTACTGCCCACGAGTTTTTCGAACCATTCCAACAAACACCCCCGCCGAACCCAAGGATCCGCCTTGTGAGTTCCACCACAAACCCGTTATGCTCCGCCCCCCCCAGCACCCAAAAACCAAAAAGGGGTCAGACCCCTTTTTGAAAGGGTTAACCCTTCAGAAAAGGGGACTGTCCCCTTTTTTCTATGAGGTAATCGACATGAGTGAAGAGAACTATGGCCTTGGCACGCGAGCGCTTCATGCGGGGCAGGAGCCTGACCCCACCACCAACGCACGTGCGGTGCCCATCTACGCCACCACCTCGTACGTCTTCAATGACACAGATCATGCGGCCGCTCTTTTCGGGCTAGCCGAGTTCGGGAACATCTATTCCCGCATCATGAACCCGACCGTCGACGTCCTCGAGAAGCGCCTCGCCGCCCTCGATGGCGGCGTGACAGGTCTCGCGTTCGCGTCTGGGCAGGCCGCGGTCAACGCAGCGATCCTCACCCTCTGTCACTCCGGCCAGAACTTCGTGGCGGCGACCAGCCTCTACGGCGGAACGTGGACGCTGTTCAACAACACCTTCAAGAACCTCGGGGTCGAGGTCCGTTTCTTCGATCCAAATCATCCCGAACAGATTCACGGCCTCGTCGATGAGAACACACGCCTCGTCTACCTCGAGGCGATCGGCAACCCCAAGAACGACGTGCCGGACTTCAAGGCCATCGCAGAAGCCGCGCACACCGCACCGCACGGCGCCATCCCGCTGATTTGCGACAACACCGTGACGACCCCGCAACTATTGCAAACATTCCAGCACGGCGTCGACATCAACGTGTACTCGACGACGAAGTTCCTCGGCGGTCACGGCACCCACGTAGGCGGCTGCATCGTCGACTCCGGCAACTTCCAGTGGACGGAGAACCGCGACAA
>CAYZDM010000092.1:0-8390 GCA_964476875.1 uncultured Sandaracinaceae bacterium
TCAGTTTCGATCGAGTGTCACCCCTGCACTCGAAGCGTTCGGGCTGCGGGTCTTGAACGCGACCAAGGGCAGTATCGCGCGGGCAGTGATAGAGGAGGAAGCGCCTTCGCTGCTCATCGTCGATGGCTTGCTCCCGGACATCAACGGCATCGTATGGATCGAGGAGCTTCGTGCCGACGGCATCCAAACCCCAGTCATCTTCGTTTCGGCGTTCTACCGAGATCTAACGACGTTCAAACATCTCACTCGCGACCTCGACGTGATCAAGGTGTTTCACAAGCCGATCGCGGTGGATCGATTCGCTCGCGAAGTGGCGAGCGCCGTCTCGGCTCCCATGAGCCTGACGCCGGCGGCCAAGAGCACGGAGGACGATCCGGCCGATCGCGTGCTCTACCCCGAAGAGGCATCCGAGCCAGGGGTCGACGCGGAGAAGGCCAAGCAGTCGTACACGAGTCTCCTTCCAATCGCTGCCGACAACCTCACGGGAGCGATCCGACGTGTGCACTCCGACGCCGACCGAACGAGCGTCGTTGCCGAGGCCCTGCGTCAGGCCCACGATCTTCACGGAGCAGCGCAGACGCATGGCTTTGCCGAGATCTCCGAGGCGGTGGGTCGCATCGAATCGCAGCTACGGCACCTCCAGCAATCGGGACGACTCGATTGGACGAGCATGTTCGAGTCGATAGACGAGGTTCGCGGCCATGCGGCGGCTGCAGTAGGTCGCGCCCTGGATACAGGGTCGATGGCGGCGGCTCCGCCCTCTGTCAGCCCGGCGGCGGCATTCTTCCTTCACCGTCCGGTCCCGAAGGACTTCGTTCCGACCATTCTGGTGCTCGAAGATGACCCGGCGATGATCGCCTATTTGCGATCGGCTCTCGACGAGGTGTTGGTCCATTTGCGGCCTGTTTCGACCGTCGAAGAGGCTTTGAAGATTGCCCAGCGCAATCCACCCACCGCCGCACTCGTCGGCTGGCCCCTCGCGGATCGCGATGCACTGCAGCGCTTTCTCCCCATGTTCCGAAGCCTGAGCGCCTGCGCTGAGGTGCCTGTCATTCTGCTGTCGGTCGATGATGACCCGCACACGCGCGCCCTCGCCGCACAGTTGGGCGTCGACATCTTTTTGCCCCACCCGATCGAGCTCATCCGGCTGCATCACGCCATCGGTACCGCGGTCGATCGGGCCATGACACCGCGGCCCAAGGTGGCGGTCCTTCGCGATCCCGACGCGGCGCGGCAGATCGAAGAGAGTGGGATCGAGTGTCTCCTCTACTTCAGCTTCGACGAGCTCCTTCGCGAGATAGACATCCAGTGCCCCGATGCCGTGTTGCTTGGGTCTGGGGTTGCGGGCAAGCAGGTGCCCGCGATCATCCAGATGTCCGCGTGGGACTCGGACTTCGCCCTGCTTTGTTTCGACGACTCTCCGCTCAGCCAGGAGCCAGAGATCACCGAGCCTCTGAGTCGCGCGTCCGGTTGGCTGGTGCACCTGCACCGCGAGGCGGAGCGAATGGCACGACTCCGACGACAACAGTTACGCTGTAGCCAGACGGGGTTGTTGACGAGGGCGGGTGCGGTGGCAGCGCTCGAAGCGGGTTTGTCGTCGGCGCAGCGGAACGGGCACACGTACTCGATCGGTCTCATCCAGGCGACCGGTCTGGATGGCCTCGATCATGTCAAGGCGCGACATTTGCGAACGCACCTCGGGCGATTGATTCATGGGAGGTTCCGTCGCGAAGACATCCGAGGCCGATGGGATGGAGACACGTTCGTCGCTGGATTCGACGGATCGAGCGCGCGCGCAGTCGTCGACGTCATCCGCAGGCTTCAAGAAGACCTAGACGCGCAGCGCACGAGGCAACCAGAGGAACTCTCGTTTCTTCATTTCGTGGTGGGACTCTCATCCTACCCGCTCGATGGAGACACGAGTCGGGCACTGATCCTCGCCGCACACGAACGTCTCGAAGCCGCTCTGGAACGAGATCCCGACGCGCTGGTTTGGCGCTAGCGGCGCGGCTCGCGCCTCATGACGGGACAGGCTAAACTCTGACTATCGAACCCACAGCGCAGCGCGGCCCGAGCGAGGCCGATGTAGTCGCCGACGTTGAAGTCGTTGATCCTAGCCTCTTACTCAAGCTCACGGGGCCAGGGGCGTCCAACCTGCGCACGCTTGAGGCCGAGCTCGGCGTATCAATGGGCCTCCGAGGTTCCACCATACACATCCAGGGACCGACCAGCGATGTCGACCTGGTCGAACGAGTGCTCCACGAACTCATCGATGCGTTGCAGTTTCGTGACCTTACTTCCGTCGAGATGGCACGCGCCGCCAGAACACTCCGTTCCCACCCCCAAATGAGGCTCCGCACGCTTCTGGACGACGTGGTGCTCACGACTTCGAGCCGGCGCATCGTGTCGCCCAAGGGCGTCGCGCAGCAGAGCTACGTCCAGGCGATTCGAAGCCACGACATCGTGTTCGGCATCGGACCGGCGGGAACGGGAAAAACCTATCTGGCGATGGCGATGGCGATTCACGCGCTCGAGGAGCGACAGGTCAAGCGCATCGTCTTGACACGCCCGGCCGTTGAGGCGGGCGAAAGGCTCGGATTCCTTCCGGGCGATCTGGCCGAAAAGATCAACCCCTATCTACGTCCGCTCTACGACGCGCTGCACGACATGATGGACCCAAGCCGTGTGGCGACGTTGATCGAGAGAGGCACGATCGAGGTCGCGCCCCTGGCTTTCATGCGCGGCAGGACGCTGAACGACAGCTTTGTCGTCCTCGACGAGGCGCAGAACACGACGCCCGAGCAGATGAAGATGTTCCTCACGCGTCTCGGGTTCGACTCGAAGACGGTCATCACGGGTGATGTGACCCAGGTCGATCTTCCTGGCGGGTCGCGGAGCGGGCTTCGGCATGCCGAGAAGGTCCTCTCCGAGATTCGAGGGATCGACTTCGTCTACTTCTCCCATGCTGATGTGGTGCGACATCCGCTGGTGCAGCAGATCATCCAAGCCTATGACTTGCACGAATCCGGCTCTTCGAACGGTGACATCTAGACGTCGCCTGGTATGCTAGCCGCCAATGACAGATCGAATCTACGACGGCGCGCTGGACCTGATCGGCCACACGCCTCTGGTGCGGCTCGGACGAATCAGCGCGGACAAGGGTGCCGAGGTTTGCGGGAAGCTCGAATCGAACAATGTGGCTGGGTCTGTAAAAGACAGGCCGGCGCTGTCGATGATCCTCGCCGCCGAGGCGTCAGGCGAGCTTGGCCCGGGTTCGACCGTCGTCGAGGCGACTAGCGGAAACACCGGCATCAGCCTCGCGATGATCTGCGCCGTGCGCGGCTACCGATGCGTCATCGTGATGCCTGAGGATATGAGTGCAGCCCGCCGTTATCTACTGAAGTCGTACGGCGCGGAGGTGGTCCTGACCGGGGCCGAGGACGGTATGGCTGGCGCGGTCGAGCAGGCGGAGCGTGTGTTGCAGACGACACCCGGCTCCTTGATGTGCGGCCAGTTCGAGAACCCCGCCAACCCAGATATTCACGCCCAGACGACGGTCGAAGAGATCTGGGAGGCCGCTGATGGCAAGGTCGACGCGTTCGTTGCCGGGGTTGGCACCGGCGGGACGATCACCGGTGTCGGGCGTGTGCTCAAGGAGCGCAATCCGAATGTTCGCATTGTCGCAGTCGAGCCGCGTGCGAGCGCGGTGCTCTCGGGCGGAAAGCCCGGGCTGCATGGCATTCAAGGCCTTGGCGCCGGCTTTATCCCAGCCGTCCTCGACACCGAGCTCGTCGACGAGGTGATCACCGTCACCGACCTTGCCGCGGAGCGCATGACCAAACGACTCGCGCGGGAGGAGGGCTTGCTGTTGGGACCTTCTTCCGGAGCGAACGTCCACGCCGCGCTCGAGGTATCGCTTCGGCTTCAGCCGGGGCAGCGCGTCGTCACCATTCTCTGCGATGGCGGCGAGCGCTATCTCTGCTGACCACCGATGGCCGATCTCGTCAAAGTCTCCCGTGCGCTGAGCCGCGCGGTGTCGAAGCTTGAGTTCGACGCCCCGGTTACCCATGTCTACAACCCACTTCAGTATGCGAAGCGACCGCACGAGCTCTTCCTCGATCGCTTCGGCAATGGCACCAAGGAGGTGTTGTTTGTCGGCATGAATCCTGGGCCGTTTGGCATGGGACAGACGGGCGTGCCTTTCGGCGACGTCGGTTTCGTCCGTGATTGGATGGGCGTCGAGGCGCCCGTGGGTAGCCCGCCGAACGAGCATCCGAGGCGTCCGGTTCTGGGATTCTCCTGCGAGCGATCCGAGGTGAGCGGGTCACGACTTTGGGGATGGGCAAAAGACCGATTCGGCACACCCGAAGTTTTCTTCTCCCGCTTCTTCGTCACCAACTATTGTCCGCTGATCTTCATGGAAGACACTGGGCGCAACCGTACACCGGACAAGCTGCCGGCGAACGAACGCGATCCCCTTCTGTTGGCCTGCGACAAGGCGCTACGTGCCACGGTGGCCGCACTCGATCCGGAGGTCGTGGTTGGTGTGGGGGCTTGGGCAACCAAACGTGCGCGCGCCGCGTTGGGTGACGACGGGCCGGCGATCGGCACCGTACTGCACCCCAGTCCCGCGAGCCCAAAGGCCAATCGAGGCTGGGCGCCGCAGGCCG
The DNA here is from genome assembly GCA_964476875.1 of uncultured Sandaracinaceae bacterium. Taxonomy (GTDB): domain Bacteria; phylum Myxococcota_A; class Polyangia; order Polyangiales; family Houyiibacteriaceae; genus SG8-38. The sequence goes on from CAYZDM010000092.1 coordinate 4,671, forward strand.
AGAGCGATTTGCGTGGTCTGGGCATCACGTTATAAGCAACTCAGACGCGGGCATGCGGTATGCTTTGCGCCGGGGGTCGAGCCGATGCCGAACAAAGTCGTCCAAGTCGCGGCCATCATGGTTTTCAGTCTGCTGGGTCTCGGCTGTGGTCACGAGTCTGCCGCCACCCAACAGGTACGAAGCGCCGCGGCGATTGATCTCGACTGCGAGGCATCGATGCTCGAGTTCGTCGGTGACGAGCCGATGGCCAAGCGTGTGAGCGGCTGCGGCCGGACGTTGACCTACATGTCGAAGTGCAACCCTACCGCCGGTGGAGGCCAAGCTTGTAGCTGGAAGCCCGTCCGCGAGGACAGCAACAAGCTGAACTAGCCGGCGTCGGGCTGCAGCGCTCGAATCTGTTCCCGAAGTTCCGCGATGTCTGGGTTCTCTGGGTCGAACTCGCTTGCGCGGTCGAGTGCCTCCCCCGCTTCTGCCAAGTCGCGGCGTTCTAGCGCGGTCCGGGCCTGCGCGAGCGCGTCCTTGGCAGCTTCCTCGAGTTCGTGGGGGGATAGGGTGGCGGTGCCGCCGTCTGAGCCGGTGTGTGCGCCTCCATCCGGGTGCGTCTCGGCGTCAACCGGGTTGTCGACCCCGGCGTCCGTTCCAGCAGCGAGGATTGCCGAACCGGAGCGCTCCGTGTCTTGCAAGGCTACCCACAGGACGACCAGGACGCCGAGCGCGGCGGCCAAGACGAAGGGGCGGCCCATGCGCCTGCGCCGAGTCCTTGGGGGGCGGCGACCGTCGTAGGCCGCCTTGAGCGCTGACACGAAGGTGCGCGCGCTCGCGTAGCGATCGGACGGTTGCTTCTGAAGCGACCGAAGAATGGCGGCGTCGACGGCTGCGGGGATCGCCGCTCCTCGATTGGCTTCGCTCGGTGGGACCGGGTCGCGGTTCATCACCTGGTGGGCAACCGCGATGGCCTCGTTGCCCGGAAACGCACGTTCGCCGGACGCAGCTTCATAGATGACGGCTCCGAACGAGAACAAGTCGCTCTGCTCGCCGTACTCGCCGCTACGAAGGGTTTCAGGAGCGGCGTAGCATGGTGTACCGAGGAACTGACCTTCCTTCGTCAGGTCCGCGTTCGGCACACGGGCGATGCCGAAGTCCGCCAGCTTCACCTGGCCGTTGCTCGTAATCAGAAGGTTCTCGGGTTTGATGTCACGATGAATCACACCGGCCAAGTGGGCGGTGGCTAAGGCGTCCCCAACGTGCTGAGCGAGGTCCAACAGGCGATCGCGCGACAGCGGCCCGCTCTTGCTCAGCTCTTGCTTGAGCGTATGCCCAGGTACGTACTCGAAAACGAGATAGGGCCCGACTTCGGGGTCATCGCCGACATCGAATATTTGAACGATATTCGGATGTTGAAGGCGAGCCGCGGCCCGCGCTTCGTTCTTGAAACGGCTTAGGAACACCTCTCGCATCTCTGCGTCGAGCGCGAGATCTCGGAGCGTTTTGACCGCCACGGGCCGGTCGAGATCTGCATCGTGACCGAGATAGACGTTGCCCATCGACCCCGACCCTAGAAGTCGTTCGATTCGGTAACGCCCGATCCGTTCCGGCAGTTGTTCCATCCGCGCGTTCATCTACTGCATCGGGGAGTGCAGGGCCAGAGAGCGCCCGATCGGACTAGAGTCGGTGGAGCTTCAGGGTGTTGGTGCGGCCGGAGGTGGGCCAACCAACCACCATCGCGAATGCCTCGCCCCGTTTGCAAAGCTTCTCCCGTACGAGTAGCGAAGTCGCGATTCGCAACGTTTCGTCGAGCGATTCTGGGGGCAATTCAATACGCGGAATGACGCCCCACTCGAGCACGAGTCGGCGCGCTACCCGTACGTCACTCGTAATCGCTAGGATGGGGGCCCTCGGTCGATGCTCGGCGAGCAACCCCGCGGATCGCCCGTCTTGGGTGAACACCACCACCGCCTTCAGCGGCAAGTGAGTGGTCAAGAGCGCTGCCGCCCGCGCCGCCGCGTTCGAGAACGGCCAGTCCTCATCACCAACGCGCTTGAGCTCTCGGAACTCACGCGAGATATCTTCGACATACTCGCTCTCTATCTCGCGAATGATCGCACCCATCATCTTGAGCGCTTCGACCGGGTAGAGGCCCGCAGCAGTCTCGCCGCTGAGCATCACGGCGTCGGTTCCATCCATCACGGCGTTCGCCACGTCGGCCGCCTCCGCCCGGGTTGGCCGTGGGTTCCTGATCATCGAGTCCAGCATCTGGGTTGCCGTGATCACGATCTTCCCGTTCGCGTTCGTCTCGCGGATGATTCGTTTTTGGATCAGCGGGACCTTTTCGGCGCCAAGCTCCACACCTAGATCCCCGCGTGCGATCATGATGCCGTCGGCTGCGTCGACGATCTCAGATAGGACCGCCATGGCTTCGGGTCGTTCGATCTTGGCGATGACGGGCACATCGCCCGCGAGTGCTTTGGCTTCTCTGACGTCGTCCGCCGATCGGACGAACGAGAGGGCGATGTAGTCTGCGTCGAGCACCGAGACCGCGAATGCCAGGTCTTCACGGTCTTTTTCGGTCAGTGCCGGTGTGCTGATTGAGACGCCGGGAAGGTTCAGGCCCTTGCTGTTGGATAGTTCCCCGCCGTCTTCGACGATCGTATGGACCGTGTCGCCGTCGATCGAGTCGACCCGCAAACGAATGAGGCCATCGTCCAGCGCGACGGTGTCGTCCGGTTGTACGTCACTCGGCAGCTGGTCGTAGGTCACCGATACGATGTCCTGTGTCCCGGGGAGGGCGCGAGTCGTGAGCGCAAAGCGATCACCGGGCGACAGATGGATTGGTCCGTTTGCGAACCGTCCGATACGCATCTTTGGACCCTGCATATCGGCCAAGATCGCCATCGGACGCCGTGCCTCGGCGGCAGCTTCACGGACCAACTGCGCGACCGCGGCGTGCGATTCGTGGTCGCCGTGGGAAAAATTGAGACGCGCGCAGTCCATGCCCGCGCCGATGAGCTCAACGATCGCAGCTTTGGTGTTGCTTGCCGGTCCGAGCGTGCAGACGATCTTGGTGCGTCTCATAGCCCTTTCTCCCGCCCACTGAAGTTCGACTTGAACCCGAGCCGCACCACGAACGTGGCGTAAAGGGTCCACCGCGTGCGGTCCGAGCTGGGCTGCGTGTTCCGATATGAGGGGTCCGCGTTCACGTAGCGGGCCGCGATCCGCAACCAGAGTCCGCGGACGGTCGTGAGCGGTCTGTACAGCGGGAGCCCGAATCCAAAGCCCACGCCAAGGCCGGTGCTTCGGTTTCCGTCGAGCAGGAACGCCGGCCCAATCTCGAAGAAGATCGATTGCAGCAGCAGGTCGACGAATTCGACCCAGGTCTGCTTGTAGAGAAAGAAGAGAGCCGGGAAGAGGGGGCGGAGGTCGACGCCGAGAAACAAATGCTGGCCCGAGTTGGGACCCCAGCGACCGGAAAGCACGACCCCGGCCGCGTCCGCCACCAGGAACCTACCTTCGGCGACGACGTTGGGGTCCGCCTTGCGGTTGAGCCAGGTCACACCGGGGCCCGCACCCAGAGCGAGCGTGAGTCCGCGATCCCAGCGGCCATAGAGCCCATCCCCCTGACGTTGCGCGCTTGCGGAGGCGCCAAACGAGCAGAAGAGCAGTATCGAGCCGACGATCACCCCTAACAGGGCGCCCCGTGTCATGATTTCCCCATGCACTGGC
>CAYZDM010000093.1:0-8356 GCA_964476875.1 uncultured Sandaracinaceae bacterium
CATCCGCGATCGTTGGGCACTGCTTGTGCTCAACGCGCGAACCCACCGATTGTCAACGACCAAACCTATCGAAATTCATGGTCGCAATGCTGAGCTGTGAAGGCAAAAAAACCGAGATACACGTCGGTTAGTTGCCCTGCCCTGCGACTCGTCAATACTCGCCTGGCTGTGATGAGTTGGATTGGGGTGTGGCGTGCCGTCGCTGTGGTGTTTTTGGTCTTCCTTCTGCACGGTACTGTGCATGCCCAGCGCAAACACACCGTGAGCCAGGGGCAGACCCTGGGGGCGATTGCGAAGCGCTACCGCGTGTCCGTGACGAATCTCGCAGCGGCGAATCACCTGAAGAAGACCTCGAACTTACGAGTGGGTCAGGTGCTGAGGGTGCCGCCCAAGGGCGTCGTTTTCGTGTATCCAGGCCAGACTCTCACCGGCATTGCGCAGCTCAACAAGGTCTCGGTGAAGAAGCTCGCCGCGGCCAACGATCTCAAGCCCGATGCCAGCATTCGAGTTGGGCAGCGCCTCGAGCTGCCGGGCTACAGCGCGAACGCGAAGGCCAGCAAGGCTCGAGGCACCATCCTGAACGGCCTGGTCACACTTGAACGCCCGGCGAGCCAAGAGACCCTACGCGTGCGCCTTTTCGACAAAGCAGGCAAGCCGGATCCGAAGGCCCGTCAGCGCCTGGCGCGCTTCCTTCGCGATCGGGACAACGATGAGGTCAAGCGCCCCCACACGAGGCTGATGCGGGTACTTTCGTACCTCGCGGACCATTTCAACGGCCGAACCATCATCGTGGTGAGTGCGTATCGCTCGGAGAAGGACGGCAACAACGGCTCGAGCCGACACGCCACCGCAGAAGCCATCGACATACGTGTCGAAGGCGTGCCGAACGAGGTGCTCCGCGACTACTGTCTCACCTTGTCGAAAGTCGGCGTGGGCTACTACCCTCGAAGCAGCTTCGTCCACGTCGACATTCGCTCGAAGGCTGTCTACTGGGTGGATTGGTCCCGGCCGGGCGAGGCGCCGCTGTACCTGCCTCCAGGAGAAACTCCCGAGAAATACGATGCGGGCGTTTCCAGCGTGGCGTCGCCTGCAGACATCTAGCCCTTGCGTGCTTCGGTCGTCTTGCTCTGCGGCAGCTCGATGTTGTGCTCTTTAAGCCGCCGGTAGAAGGTTCTTCGCGCCATGCCGAGCGCGCGGGCTGTTCTGGCCCGGTTCCAGCCGTGCGCGTTCAGGGTCTGTAGAATTCGATCGCGTTCGCTGTCCTTGAAGTCGCGGAAGTTGTCCGACGGCGAAGTCGACGGCGGTGGGGAGTGGCCCGTCTCAATGGCTAGTTCTTCAGCCTCGATGGTGTCGCCTGCGCAGAACACCGAGGCGTTGACCAGAAGGTGTTCGAGCTCGCGAACGTTGCCCGGGAAATCGTGCTCGCTCAGTCTCCGAATCGCGCCGAGGCTCAGGCGCCGTTTGGGCTCACGGCGCTCCCTGGCGATTCGCGCCAGAAAATGATCGCAGAGCAGTGGAATATCCGATTGGCGTTCGCGGAGCGGCGGTAGCTCGATTTCGACTACCGCCAGCCGGTAGAAGAGGTCTTCCCTCAGGGTTCCGGCGTCGATGAGCTCCCGAAGTGGACGGTTGGAGGCCGCGACCAGGCGCACGTCTAGGGGCTCCTCTTTGTCGCCTCCTACTGGCCGGACGCGCCGCTCCTGCAGCACCCGCAGCAAATCGAGTTGCATGCGAGGAGGCATGTCGGCGATTTCATCCAAGAAGAGCGTGCCGCCCTGAGCTTGCCGGAAGACACCCGCGCGGGCGTGGGTCGCGCCCGTGAACGCCCCTGCCACATGACCGAACAGTTCGCTCTCGAGGAGCCCGTCGGGAATCGCGCCACAGTTGAGCGAGACGTACGGCCCCTCCGCGCGAACGCTGCCTCGATGAATGGCGCGTGCCACGAGTTCTTTGCCGGTGCCGCTCTCGCCGGTAATCACAACAGGCACATCGTTGACCGCGACGCGGTCGAGCACCTCGTACACACGTCCCATTCGATCGCTCGCGCCCACCAGACCCCACCGATCGCCTTCTACAGTAGACGCCTGGAGGCGCGCGATCTCGCGTTGCGTGCGCTGGAGAGCTTCAGTCTTGCCCAGGAGCCGCTCCTCGAGGTGCTGGTTGGCCTCTCGCAGTGCGTCGTTGGCGCGCTCGAGTTCCTGCTTCTGTGCTTCCACTCGGTCGAACAGTTGGGATGTCTCTATCGCGAGGGCGGCTTGATCCGCATAAGCCCTGAGCAGTGACATGTCAGTACCCGAAAAACGACCACTCGCGCTTCGATGCTCGAGGTAGAGGACGCCCCAGACTCGGTCCCTGGACTCGATTGGAAGGCAGGCCACGGACTTGAGCATCAGTTGATGCACGGACATATAGTCCTGCACCCGCGCGTCATGGGCGGCGTCCACCGTCACCACCGGCTCTCTGTCGATCAACACGGTTTCTGCGATGGAGCGGCTGAAAGCGGCGGTCTGCTCTCCGAGCTCCCGCTCGGCGGTTCGGATCGTTCTGGCTTCGAGCGCTCCGCGGTCGTCGACGAGCAACACGAACCCGCGCTCCGCACCGCTGAGTCCCACCGCGCCGTCCGTGATGGCGCCGAGAAGCTTGCCGAGGTCTCGCTCGCTGGCGAGCCGCCGTAGGCTCGTGAGCAACGGAACGAGTCCGCTGGTGCTAGGCGCCCCCGTCTGTGTCTTCGCTCGCTTGGACGCCTTTCGAATCGCTCGGCGAGTTGCGTCGGACCAGAAACCAGTGCGCAGGGGCGGTGGCAACGAGGTCGCCATGTCGTCCCACAGCTCGACCGCTCGAACGGCTGCTTTACGCGTGGCCTCCGCATCGTCGTGCGACTCGTGCCATGCGCTCACCGCCGACCAAGCTTCGGCGCAGATGCGCGCCGCGCCTTGTTTGTGAGCCCCTTTGGTCACGGCCATCAGCGCTTGGATTGCATCGCCGTCCGAAACGCGCGCACGCAATGCAGCGACGCCCAGCGCCTCGATGGCTGTGTCCTGTCGGACCTGTTCGAGACACGCCGACGCCTCTCGATGCTGGTCTAGTTCGATGTGCGCGTGTGCGGCTAAGAGCAGCGCTCGGGCCACCCCGCTCGATGCACCGCTTGCCGCTAAGGCATGACGCGCCGTGAGCTCCCAGTCTCCGCGAGCCTGGGCCACCCGGGCGCGAACCATGGCGGTCATCGCGCCCTCGTCTTCGAGATCGGCGATCAGCGCGAGCGCGGCGTCTTCGTTTCCGCAGTGGGCTTGGAGCTCGGCGCGGGTCGACTGACGTGCCAACGCGCGCTCGGGGGAGTTCTCGGCCTCCCACATGAGCCGAAACGCTTCGCCGAGATCCCCGCGTTCGACCTGGCACCACACCAAATCGGCTTCGGTGACGAGGTGAGCCGACCGGCCTGCCGCACTTGTTGGGGAACTCCTGAGCGAGGCGGCTAGCTCACGCGCTAGCTCATCTAGGCTCAGTGCGGCACGATCTGGCACATAGGCAGTGTAGCCTATCGTGCCGAGCTGAGAGGCTTCAATCTCCCATTAGGTCGATGATGACGATGCCCCGGTCGGACTCCTCGTCACGCTTCGGCGCCTTCGACCCTTCCGGGATGGGAAGATGCAGCTCAATCTGAGGATTCGGACGCTTAGCCTGTTCTTCTTCCTCACGTTGCCGGATTTGGTCGATGATGAAGCCTGGAAGCATTGGTTCCTCTGTCTTTAACCTAGGTCAATCTACGGGCCTCACCAATATAATAACGCCTTCCCGGCTGACAACCGGTGTGACAAAACAAGATCTTCAGTGCCAATTCTGTACCGAAAGCTCCATGATTTTCGATGGTTGAGCCCATGACAGGCCATGATGGCGTGCCACCCGACGCTCGAGATCTCCTTAGGAAATACGACCTCCTGCCGAAGCGATCGTTTTCCCAGAACTTTCTGATACAGCCGGCGGTCACGGCCCAAATCGCGGACGCGGCCGCTGCGCTGGGCGATCGGGTGGTGGAACTTGGTCCCGGCCTTGGGGCGCTGACTCATGCTCTGCTCGAGCGGGGTTGTGAGGTCCTGGCGGTGGAGCTCGACCGGGACATGGTCCGGGTGCTGCGCGAAGAATTCGGCGAGCGCGACGGATTGCAGTTGCTGCACGCAGATGCTGCCCAAGTCGATTTCACTGCGCATTCAACCGCTTGCGGATCGAAGCTCGTGGTGACCGGAAACCTCCCCTATCAGGCGACTGGCGCGATCCTGCGACGGGTAGTCGCGCACCGGGCCGCGTTGAACGGCGCTGTGATGATGGTCCAGCGGGAAGTACGGGATCGGCTCGTCGCGGATCCGGCGACGAAGCAGTACGGGGCGTTGACGGTGTTCACCCGGGCAGGCTTCGATGTCGACACGGTGTGCCGATTGCGACCTGGGTCGTTCTATCCTGCTCCGAAAGTCGATAGCGCGGTGGTGCGACTCCTTCCCCGGCAAACGCCACTGGCCGAAGAGACCGAGGCGTTCCAGACGGTGGTTCGAGCAGCGTTTCAAATGCGCCGCAAGACACTCCGAAACGCGTTGCGAGGCGCCGGGGATGCCGCAAGGGCCGACCGCGCGCTTGGCGATGCGGACATTGATCCTCGAAGAAGGGGCGAAACCCTGTCGATTGCCGAGTTCGCGACCCTGGCGGCGTGTTGGGAGACGGCGGGTTGAGTGCCGGCCGGCGTCCGGTTCACCCCGGCATATATCGCTGAGAAGCCCCCGGTCAGCGCCTACGTGGCGAGGTGGCGGCTCGCCATGTATCGTTCGCCCGCATGTTGAAAAGCGCGTTGTCGTGCGCGGCGTTGATCCTTCTCGCCAGTTGTGCACCCAAGAAAGTCGAAAGCCCTCTCGAGAAGGCTCCACCTTCGGAAATCGCGGAGGCACGGGCGCTAGCGTCGAGCGGTGACGTTCGCGGGGCTCAGAACGCCTACGAGAAGTTCATGATCGAACACCCCGGCACGGCGGAGGCCGATTTGGCGCGGCTGGAGCTTGGGTTGCTCGACTCCGACAGTGGCCTTTGTGAGCGCGCAATCGGGCATTTCGAACAGGCACAGGATAGCCCCGACCGGGCGATAGCCCTTCGCGCGTCGCTACATCTGGGATCTTGTCAGCTCCAGCTGGGCGACCCCGAACGCTCGCTCACGACCATCGAGCCGCTTGCGGGGGAGCGTTTCTCGAGCGAAGAACAGGCGCTCCTCTGGGACACGGCGGTCATTGCGTCGGAGCAGACGACCAGCGCCGCCTTGGGGCTACAAGTGTTGGATTCCCTCGTCGAGCGCGGCGGTGACCCGCCGGACCCGCAGCGCGTCGATGAAGCGCTCCAGCTCCTGGCGCAGAAGCTCACGATCGAAGAGGCGACGGTTCTATTCGAAGAGCTTCGCGCGGGCGCCCTTCCCCATGTGGCCGTTTCCACGCGACTCCTCACCCATGCCCTCGAGACCCAGGACGCAGAATGGGTGGTGCGCGCCTCCGATGCGTTGCGGGCGAGCGACTCGACGGAGGACCCGGAGGTGACCGTGCTCGTCGCCCGTGCGGACGAGTTCCTTCATGGGAACCCCTACGTCGTGGGTGCGCTTCTGCCGCTCAGCGGTCGCGGTCGAGAGGTAGGTCGTCAGCTCCTGCAAGGGATGCAGCTCGCAGCACTCAACGAAGGCGGTCCGGAAATCGCTGTCGAGGACACCGCCGGCGAGCCGGCCAGGACGACGGCCGCGGTCGAGTCGCTCATCGGTGATCAGCGGGTGGTCGCCGTGCTTGGCCCTGTGGGGAGCAAGACCACGGAGGCTGCGGCCGTGTCGGCGCGGCGCGCGGGGGTACCACTACTGAGTTTCTCTGCATCTGAGGGAACGACCGACGCGGGCGACCAGGTCTTTCGTTTTCTCTACAGCCCGCGGGACGAGCTCAGTGCGCTGATTGGCAAGGCGCGGGCGCAGGGCCTCTCTCGGTTCGTGATCCTCTATCCAGATCATGGGTATGGGCGCACGATGGAACGATTGTTCGACCAAGAGGTTGCGGCGGCCGGCGGGGTCTATTGCGAAGGAGTGGCGTATCCGCCAGGCACGAAGTCATTCGTCGAATACGTGCGAACCGTGCTCGGAACGACCTGCGATGTGGTCCTGTTCGCGGACGTGGCCGACCAGGTCGCACTGATCACTCCGACCTTCGCGGCAGAGGGGGCCTGGAGCATCGCAGGCGGGACGCTGCCCGAACACGCGGAGCGTGAGGTGCACTTCCTGCTGCCGAGCCTAAGTTGGTCGTCCAAGCTCGTCGGGCGGGCGCAACGCTACCTTCAAGGCGCGCTCGTCGCGCTGCCATTCTATGGGGCGTCAGATACCGCGCTCAATCAGCACTTCAGGACGGCCTATGAATCTAGGTACGGGCGGGCACCGCAGATGTTCGCCGCGTACGGCTACGACGCCTATCGGATGATCTCGGCAACCCTTCGCCAAGGGCATCAAACCCGACAAGCTCTGACGGACGCACTACGGAACGGCTCCGGGGTCGCGCCCGTCACCTCGATGGATGCGTTTTCGTCCGAGCGCACGCCAGCTCATCCGCCGCAGGTGTACGAGATCCGCGGTGGGCTGCTGTCCGCGGTCGACTAACGTTCACGACAGAACGAACCAGGCAGCCAACACCAAAGTGAGAATCGCGGCGAGGCCCATGCCCAGCGCGCCGACTCGGCTTTCGCGGATCGGGAGCGGGACGGGGATGCTAGTCGGAGACTGCGACGCGGGGAGAGACTTGGCCGCCGAGGACTGAGTTCGTTCCCCCAGCGCTCGTTCGATCTCGTTGATGGACGCCCCAGCCCAGTGTTCGACCTGAGGCGCGAGACCAAACGAACCGAGTACCGCTTCGGCCAGACTCGCCGCCCCCGTGAAGCGTTCGGTCTTCTCTTTTCGCAGCCCTCGTTTGATCACATCGTCGAACGCCCAAGGGTAGTCGGGATTCAAGGTGCTCACCGGCGACGGATTGTGGTCAACGATCTGCAACAGGATTTCAGCCACGCTGTCGCCGGCGAAGGCTACTTGCCCCGTTGCCATTTCGTGGAGGATCGCCGCCAACGCGAACACATCGGCCCGCGGATCGACGTCGGGCTTTCCCATCGCTTGTTCGGGCGACATATAGTGCGGCGACCCGAGCGTCGTGCCGAGCGCCGTGAGCTTGGCCCCCGACGCAACCTGCAGCTTGACTGATCCGAAGTCCAAGACGCGGATCTCATCCCCGTTCGCCCCCGCACAGACAAAGACATTGTCCGGCTTGAGATCGCGGTGAATCACCCCCCGCGCGTGCGCGTGATCGAGCGCAAGAGCCAGCTGACACGCGATGCGAATCATGCGTGAAGGCGGCATTTCATCTCCACGTGCCAGCAACGAGGTGAGCACCTCCCCGTCCAAGAGTTCCATCGTCATGAACTGTGCGCCGTCGGAGGTCTGACCGAAGTCCCGCGCATCGACGATGTGGGGGTGGCACAGGGAGCTGACGGTTTCGTACTCTCGACGGAAGCGTTCGACGGCGACCGGGTCGCGCGCGACCTCGGCGTGAAGCACCTTGAGCGCCACTCGGTCGCCGGTCTCTCGATCCCTCGCCTCGTAGACCGATCCCATCGACCCATCGGCCACGTGGGAGATCACCGCGTGACTCCCTAGTTGTTCCCCGACTCGTTCTGGCATCCCCGCCGTCATGCCAACCAAGCGGTGTGTGAGTCACCAATTCTTAGGCCCATGCTCACTCGACTCGCTCAGGCAAACCGGACATCGACAGCAGGCTCTGCACACCTTGCTCGTCGTACTGAACCAGGCCCTGCCCCTCGAGCTCCTGCACGATCTGAACGACGGTTCCGAGCCGTCTTCTCTGACTGAGCCGCTCGCGGATCTCTTCTTCGGCATCCTCGAGGGTGCGCTTCTCTGCGGGCAGGATCTCCGACACGACGATTGCGTGCCAACCGTAGGAGGTCTTGACTACGCTCTTGAGGGGACCTTCAGATTCGGCCTCAAAAATGGCGGTTTTATACGATTTTTCGAGTCCAGCGGACTGGTTCACCGGAGGGAGATCCTCCGCTTTGATTCCGAAAGCTAGCTGCTCTGCCTGCTCCCCGGCGTAGCGTTCATAGACGACCCGCGGGTCGTCCGCTCGCTTCAACTCCCGAAGGATCGACTCAGCCAGCCCCTGCGCTTCCTCGCTCTGTGACTCGACCAAGATGTGCCAAGAGCCGCGTCGCTCGCGAACCTCGAACTCCCGGGCATTCACCTCGTACGCCTCGCGGACCTCCTCGTCCGAGATCGACTCTGGGGTATTGCTCCCCTCGAGGT
>CAYZDM010000094.1:0-8314 GCA_964476875.1 uncultured Sandaracinaceae bacterium
CATCGCGCCCAAGAGCACCACCGCCGCGACGACCGAAGCCCGCCGGAGGAACCTCGTGCGCCCCGTCTCCCAGGGCACCATCACGCCGAAAAAGCGCACGGCAGATAGAGGCAGCAACACGCCGCAAATCAGGTTGAAGCGTTCCCAAAAAGGCACCCGGCCCACGACGCCGAGCATGAACGTGCTGACGTACCAAAGGCCCGTATTGGTGGCGAGGATGCCGAACAGCCAGCGATCGGTCTGACGCCGTGTGCGCAGAAGCACGCTCGCAGCTAGCGCAAAGCACAGCAGTGCCGCGATGAACGAGGTCTGGGTGCGCGCGTCCACGGCCGAAGCCTAACAGCTCCCTTCTGCGCGGTCAGTTGCTAGAGTGCGCTTTGATGGCGATGCAGATTCTCGACGGCGCGGTCGGAACGGAGCTAGCGTCACGCGGATTGGCGCTCGAGGCGCCAGATTGGAGCGCCCGAGCGATCGCGGAAGCGCCGGGCTTGCTCGCGCGAATACACGCCGATTATGTGGAAGCGGGTGCCACGCTCCATACGGCCAACACATTTCGAACACAGCCCGGCACGCTGGGTGACGATTGGAAACTCGCGTTGGACGCGGCGGTCGGGCTGGCGCGCGCCGCGATCTCGCCCGCATGCAGGCTGCTCGGGAGCATGGCGCCCATAGAAGATTGCTACCGGCCCGATCTAAGCCCTGGTGCCGACTCTCGTGAGGAGCACAGGCAGGTTGCAGAGGCGCTTGCGGGCGCAGGGTGCGAACTCATCCTCTGCGAGACCTTTGCAAACGGTGCGGAAGCCGTCGTGGCCGTCGAGGAAGCGCTGGCGACGGGGCTCCCAGTCTGGCTCTCGTTGACCGCCGGTCCGTTCGGGGAGTTGTTGTCACCTGGCGAGTTGGCGCAGATCGGGAAAGCAGCGGCCGCGACTGGGGTCGAGCGACTCCTGGTGAACTGCGTTGCTGCCACGCAGATCGGTCGGTATGTCGATGCCATCTCGGTGCTGGGCTTGCCGTTTGGCGTGTACGCGAACGCCGGTCACCAGGACGAAGGGCTAGGGTGGGGTGCCACGGGCCCCCGGGCGGCGGATGCCTACGCGGTGCTTGCGGAGCATTGGAGAGAGTCAGGCGCGACGGTCATCGGGGGATGTTGTGGCACCGGACCCATGCACGTTCGCGCGCTCGCCGAACGTCTTGCCTAGGAGTTGGCCGCGTTCTGGGTCGCGTCACCTGGCTCGATGATCTCGCGGATGACCACGAGCAAATCGGACGGATCGAAGGGCTTCCGCAACCAACGTTCGGGATGGCCGTTCGGATCGGCGTCATCGGGCGGCGGTGCACCGCTCATGATTGCTGCGCGTGTCACCAGACCACGCTCCCGGAGCTTGCCGAGGAGGATGTCCCCACGCTCGTCGGGCAGGGTGAGATCGATCAGCGCTCCCGAGAACGGACCCTTGGAGGCCAAGGCTTCGGCCCCGGTCCCCACGCAAGTCGACTCCACATTGCTCAACGCCAAGGTCATCGAGATGAGTCCACGCACACCCTCGTCGTCCTCGACCACGAGGACATGAGCCTGCTCGTCTTGCTCCGGCTTCATGACGCGGCTGATCCGGGTCTGCTTCGGGACCATTTGGGACTCCCGCTTGACGCCTGCTTCGGGGAGCTGAATGCGGAACTGTGTGCCCCGGCCCGGAGACGTGTCGAGTCGGATTCGACCGCCCAGCGATTCGACCGTCCCTCGAACGATCGCCAGTCCAAGACCGGTGCCTTCCGAGCGCGTCGTGTAATACGGATCGAAAGCCCGTTGTTTCTGCGACTCGGACATCCCCGGTCCGTTGTCGCGGACCTCGAGATCGATCAGCGTTCCGCGTGGGCGCGTGTGGATCGATACCTCTCCACCGGCGGGCACCATCTGTACGGCGTTGTGTGCGAGGTTCCACACGATCGAGAAGAGCTGAGATCGTTTTCCGTCGACCCAACAAGAATCCTCGACTTCGGCCCGCACGTTCACACGCTTGTTCTGCGCTTCGGGCCGCAACAGGCGAACCACGTCGTGAATGACGGCAGACAAATCGCTGCGCGACTTTTCATGATTGGTGTGCCGAACCATCCGCAAGAGATCTTGGGTTGCGTCACGAGCCACCTGCGCGCTCTTTTCGATCAAGGCGAGCGCCTCTTCCGGTGGAGCTTTGTCGGGACGCTCTCTTGCGACTTGGGCCCAGCCTACGATCGCGCTCAACGCGTTCGCGACTTCGTGGGAGACGCCCGCAGCAAGATCTGCGGCGGCGGCCTTGGCTTGAACGCTCTCCGCGACAGGGCTCTCCTGCGAGGTGAGCAACACCGCAGCGCAACCGTCTGCGCGCGGGATGGCGAGCAACTGTATGCCAGGGCGAGGCGCGAACGCGGATGACTTCCCTTGGCGTGCGCTCTGCAGCACCGTCTCGACGGCCTCCACGTCCACGTTCCCCAGCAGTTGCTGAATCCCGCCGAGTAGGTCGTTGGGCGCCTCACCACCAAGCGAGGCGACCGCATACACGTTCCCCGTCACTGTCCCGTCCTCGTGCTCCTCGAGCTGGGCCAGGCGAAGTTCGTTAGCTATCCAACTGATTATTTCTAATGACACCGCAAACGTCCGCTTCAAGCAAAATGTAGGATGTTTCGGGTGCTTTCGTCAATCGAAAGGCCTGTTTTGGTGAGCTTCCAAGGAAAAATCGCTGTCGAAGCAGGCCATGTGCGTAAGAAGCACGAGTGTGTCGCCGTTCTGCGACACCGCGCATCGCGAACTGGGGAGGTCTTCCCAGTTTTGCAGGCTTTTCGCTTGGCACGGCGATTGCTCAATAACCCAGGCATGAGAAAAGCACTCTGGCTCCTCACCTTGCCGTTGTGTGCAGGCGCCTCGCCTGCGGTCGCCCAATCCGAGACCATCGTCGTGACCTCAACGGAGATCCGCATGGCGGCGGTTTCGACGCCCGAGGTGCGGGCAGCCGAACTGGAGCAGGCATACCGGGATGCCGAGGCTGTTCGTCCGCGGCGCGGGGTCATCGCCTCTTCGGTGTTGTTGGCGGGCGGCGCTGGAATGCTTGCCGGCGGCATCTCGTTGAGTCGCCTTTGCTTCTCGGGGTCCGCCTGTCCCGACGCCGGGGGAGTTGGAGCGGCGAGCCTCGGGGCAGCGTTGATGGTCGGCAGCGCCGTTGGCGTGATCATCAGCGCGGTTCGGCTGAAACGTGCGAAAGACGGAGAGAGGCGCCCCGAGACGCGGGGCGCGTTGCCCTGACGGCCGTGCGATCGACGCCTTGGACACGCAGCCTAGCAAGCTTTCTGAAAGCAGCGGGGTAGAGTACTACTCCTTAATGCGAGAATGTTGCCGGCCCATGAGACCGATGCTTGCGCGTGGTCTTGCGTTGTTTCTGTTCGCGTCGGCGTTTCCTGAATCCGCGATTTCGCAATCGACCGAGCATCCGCTCAAGCCCGCGGTCACCTCCAGCCCTCGAGAAACGTTTCATAGCTTCCTGACCTCTCAGGACGCCATGTGGGCGTTGGTCCGCGATGAGGGTTCAGGCGAGCGCAGTGACGAAGGGTTCCAGAAACTGATGAAGCTCGATGCGCGGTCCAAGAGCACGCTCGACCTCAGCAAGGTCGCGCCCGAAGCGCAGCGTGAAACGGCCAACGATGCGACGGTCTTTCTCTACGAGGTGCTCACGCGGCTCGAAGTCCCGCCTCTCGAGAAGATTCCGGGGGACGCTGAAATCGCCGATGGCTTCGATTTGAATCAGTGGACACTCCCGCACACGGAGATCACGGTCCACCGGGTTGCCGACGGACCTCGCGAGGGCGAGTTCTTGTTTTCACCGGAGACCGTCGAACGCGCCGAGGAGTTCTACGAGCGGGTCAAGACGCTGCCCTACCTCCGCACCCCGCCGATCGAGCACGTGAGCGAGTTCCTGGAAGTCTATGGCGGCTGGGCCGTGCCACTCGCTTGGGTCGACGCGCTGCCCGCGTGGATGCGGGACACCGTCGCGGAGCAGGCGGTGTGGAAATGGATCGCGCTCCTCGGCGCGATCTTTTCTTTCCTGGCGCTCCTTTTCATCGTCTACCGATTCAGTAGCCGGAAAGCCGAGCCTCGAACGGCTAGGCGATACCTCTCGAGGCTGACCGTCCCCCTGTTACTTTTCGTCGGTTCTGTCTTCGGGCTTCCCAGCCTATCGAGCGTGATTCTGCTGACCGGAGACGTCGCGAAGTACGTGGACCTCATCGAGACAGCCGTCGCCTATCTGTCGCTCGCCTGGATGGTCTGGACGCTGAGCCTCGCCGCCGGCGAAGCCTTGGCTAGTCGGCAGCGGTTCCGTGCCGAAAGCCTCGACGTCAGCCTCATTCGATTGACGGCGCGTCTGCTCGCCGCCGGTGCCGTCGTGGTTCTGGTCTTTCGAGGGGCAACCGCGATCGGGATTCCCCTGGTCGGGCTCGTGGCCAGCGTCAGCATCGGAGGCTTGGCGGTTGCGCTTGCCGCGCAGGATACCCTGAAGAACCTGCTCGGCAGTCTCATGATCTTCATCGACCAACCCTATCGTGTCGGCGAGCGAATCGTGGCGGGGAGTCACGATGGCGTCGTCGAGCACATCGGGCTTCGCTCCACACAAATTCGGCAGCTCGACGGGCATCTGACCACCATCCCGAACGAGAAGATGGCCACGATGGATATCGAGAACATCGAGCGGCGCGAGTACATTCGACGGAAAACGAAGCTCCGGGTCGCCACCGGGACTCCGCGCGAAAAGGTACAACAGGCGCTGCTGATCGTCCGAGAGATTTTGGTGGACCATGAGGGCATGTCGGCCGACCGGCCGCCTCGCGTATACTTCGAGGAATTCAATCCCGACTCCCTCAGCATCGTCGTCTTCTACTGGTACGAGCCTGCGGACTACTGGGCGTTCTGCGATTTTGGGGAGCGCGTCAATCTGGAGATCGTTAGGCGCTTCTCCGAGGCGGGCATCGAGCTGGCTCCGCCGACGTCACGGACTCACATCACCCAGGGGGCTCCCGAGCCGGCGGCGTTCGACCCTGCCTGACTTCGTTGCCCAGATGAAAGAAGGGCGCCGGGGACTTGGTCGAACTGGGCATGCGCCATTCCCGCCGTCTTTGGCAACCAATCGGAGAACGAGAAAATCGG
This sequence comes from uncultured Sandaracinaceae bacterium, assembly GCA_964476875.1. Lineage (GTDB taxonomy): Bacteria > Myxococcota_A > Polyangia > Polyangiales > Houyiibacteriaceae > SG8-38. The sequence continues at coordinate 5,165 of CAYZDM010000094.1, forward strand.
CCTCGCAACGACACAGACCTCGCCTCAAATGGCGGATCTGCTACCTTCGGCGCCCCATGGCGGACCCGAAAATCACCTTCGAGGAGGTCTTGCGCGTCGCGAAGCTGGCTAGGCTGACGCTGTCCGACGAGGAGGCGCGCCAGATGCAGGCGCAGCTAGACGCGATCCTTGGCTACATGGAGGGGCTCGATGAGCTCGACGTGTCCGACGTGCCGCCGACGTTTCACTCGATTCCGATGGATGCGCCGCTGCGGCCCGACGTGCCCCAGCGATGCAGTGACCGCGCCGAGATCCTCGAGCAGGCCCCCGAGAGTGAGTCCGGCGGGTTTGCGGTGCCCCTAGTCCTCGAGGTCGAGTGATGAGCGACTTCCCCTGGCAGAGCGCGTTCGAGATTCGCGAGCAGGTTGGCAGTGGCGCGATCAGCGCAGTGGAGATCACGCGTGCCTACCTTTCCCGCATCGAGACGCTTAACCCGAAGCTCTCGTGTTTCCTGACGATCGATCACGAGGGCGCGCTCGCAGCCGCGGCGCAGGTCGACCACGCGCGCCAACGGGGAGAAGAACTCGGCCCGCTGGCTGGCGTGCCGATCGCGTTGAAGGACAACCTTTGCACCCGCGGGGTACGGACGACGTGCGCGTCTCAGATCCTCGGTGATTACATCCCACCGTACGACGCGCACGTGGTGGAGGCGCTCCGAGCGGCCGGTGCGGTCATTCTAGGCAAGACGAATCTCGACGAGTTTGCGATGGGCTCTTCCAACGAGAACTCATCGTTTGCGACCGTGCACAATCCCTGGGCACTGGATCGTGCGCCCGGCGGATCCTCGGGTGGTTCGGCGTGTGCGACCGCCGCGGCGTTGGCGCCGCTGGCGTTGGGGAGCGACACCGGCGGGTCTGTCAGGCAGCCCGCTGCCTTCTGCGGCATCACTGCGATCAAACCCACGTACGGACGGGTGTCGCGATACGGCCTCGTCGCGTTCGCTTCGTCCCTCGATCAGATCGGCCCAATGGCTCGTTCTGTACGCGAGGCCGCGCAATTGCTCGAAGTCGTTGCCGGCCACGATCGGCGTGACGCGACTTCGGCGGATCGGGCCACCGGTTCCTACGTGGCCGCTTGCGATCGCGGCGTCGAGGGCCTCCGGGTGGGCGTGGTTCGCGACCTTGTCGACGACCTTCAAGACGCGGACGTTCGCGCCGGCGTGGATGCTGCGCTGTCAGCGCTGCAGAAGCGGGGCGCGACCCTGGTCGATGTGTCGCTGCCCCACGCCAAGCACGCGGTGTCGGTCTACTATCTGATCGCCACCGCGGAGGCGTCGAGCAATCTCGCTCGGTTTGACGGGATTCGCTACGGGCTCCGCGTGTCAGGCGAGGACCTCGACGACACGTACACCAAGACGCGTGCGCAGGGCTTCGGCCCCGAGGTCCGCCGGCGCATCATGCTCGGGACGTACGCCCTTTCAGCAGGCTACTACGACGCCTTCTACCTCAAGGCGCAGCGGGTCCGAACGTTGATCCGCCGTGACTACGACACCGCGTTCGAGAGCTGCGACGTGGTGTGCACGCCCACGACGCCGACACCGGCGTTTGCGCTCGGTGAGAAGACCAGCAACCCGCTCGACATGTATCTCGCGGACATCTTCACGCTGCCGCCGAGTCTCGCCGGCTTGGCCGCCATCAGCACGCCCTGCGGCCTTTCCGCCTCCGGGCTTCCCGTTGGGCTCCAACTAGTGGCGCCTCCGTTCGAAGAAGAAGTGCTTTGCGGTGCAGGGCAAGTGGTCGAAGACGAATGTGGGCTGCTCGGGTCCCACCCGACCGCGCTCGACTGAGCGGCTACTTCGTGTCGGCCTGTTTGGCGTCGACCCGATTCGCGCCCGCGGACTTCGAGCCGTCCTGCTTCTCCACGACGGTCGATGGCATGCTGCGCCGCTCTTCGCCGGCGACCTCGATGCGATTGCGGCCTCGAGCCTTCGCCCGGTACAGGGCCTGGTCGGCTTGTTCGATCAGCGCGTCCGCCGTGACGCCGGTCCGGAGCATCGCGAGCCCAATGCTCACGGTGATCTTCTCGGGGCCTCCCTCGACCTGGGGCGTGCTGGCGAGCCGGCCGCGAAGCCGCTCCGCCACGATGCGTGCTGCAGTCAGTTTGATCTCGGAGAAGATCACGAGGAACTCTTCGCCGCCCCAGCGCGACACGATGTCGTTTCGACGCACGTATTCACTGAGCGAGTTGGCGATCTGTTGAAGGACGTGGTCACCGGCGGCGTGCCCGAACTCGTCGTTGATCGCCTTGAAGTGGTCCACGTCGCACATCGCCACGCACAGTCCAGTGCTGTTGCGTCGAGCGCGGGCGATCTCTTCTTCGAGTCGCTTGCTGGCGTGCCGACGATTGTAGAGTCCGGTCAGGCCGTCGGTCAGCGCCAGGAGTTGCGTTTCCTCGACGAGGAAAAGCGACTTGACGACGACGCCCAGCGCCTCGGCGATGAGTTTGACGCTTCGGATGTCGGTGTCGGCACACTCGTTGGGGCCACCAAAGACCTGAATCGCACCTAGGGGTTCGTCCCGCACCCGAATCTCACAAGTAAAGGAGCGACCTCCGATGACATTGTGGCCAGTCCCGAACTTCGGATCGGCGTCAACGGTGGTGTGTGTGGCTCCGATGCTCTTCTCAGGAATGGCGAGTGCGGCAAGACCAGCGGTTGGCTTGCCCTCGGGCCAGGGGCCTCGGGCCCGAATCGAATACGTCGGTCCACCAGGGCCGAGAAGGTGAAGGACCAGATAGGGACAGCCGATCACTTCGGCCGCCAGCTCCAGGACTTTGTCGCCGAACTCGACGCGGTCGTGGACGTGGTCCATCAGTCGCCGGACCTCGGACTGCACCACGACATCGAAGAGGTGATGGTCGAGCACTGCGCTCACGCGTTCGAGCGGCGTGCCGGTTAGCTCGGGGCGGATGCTGTCGCGTGGGGACCGGCCTTCCATCAGCTTCTGGACCGCAGGCAGCAGTTTTTCGTCCATGTCTTCTTTGGCGAGGTAAATGTCCGCGCCCGCGTTTCGACCCCAGAAGCGCGTCTTGGCTTCCTTGGCGGCCGTCAGAAGGACGAACGCGATGTCTTCCATTCCTGGGTCGCCGCGGAACACCCGACAGAGTTGGACT
>CAYZDM010000095.1:0-8268 GCA_964476875.1 uncultured Sandaracinaceae bacterium
TGGGCCCGGAAAACAGGCGCGGAGCCTAGCCGCCGATCGAGGACTGTCAAGCATCATCGAAAACTTGCGATCCGGTACGCCTTCAGGATTACAATGGTAGGCGGATGGTTTAATCGGGATGGCAAGCCCAGTAGATGATCGCGGGGTAGACGCGTTCCTCGTTCTATTGAGCGAAGGGGCGAAAGGTCTTGGACCCAAGTCGGAAGCGCTTGAAGCGCTTTCACTACGGCCGATCTGGTTGGCGACTTGGGAACCACAAGCGGAGGGTTTCCGAACGATGATCAACGGGGACGGTGAAGAAGCCCTCGCCGTGTTTAGCTCGGAGGCGAAACTCAAGAGTGCCGCGGAGCGCTTCGACTGGCTCGATGGTGCCGGCGCGATCGCCACGCATCGAGCCATCGGTGGCGACATCCTTCGCCACGCCTGGACGCGCGAGTATGCGTTCGTCGTGATCGACATCGGCGCTGAGCATTCGCTCGAGTACGAGCGCGACGAGTTGAAAACGATCCTGCGCGAGATGGACAGCACGGGCCCCTTTCGGACGTCGCGGCCTCCTCCACCGCGACCGCCAAAGAAGCCGTCCGCGGAGAGTTCCTTTCCTGCTCCGATCGAGCCAATTTCGACGATGTACAGCATGGCGCCACGCCACGCGGAGAAGCTCGATCGCCTGAGTGATTTGCCGACGAAGCCACACGAGATCCCCTACGACAGCGAGCCTCCGACCAAGCCGCGGGCCGCACTCAAAGATAGCGAACCACCGCTGCGACAGCGCAAGAGCTCGCGGCCTGCGCACAAGCCCACGAGCGAGCCACCCAGCTCGAAGATCGAAGAGGTCATCGGAACATCTGCGAAGCTCGGCGACGGTGGGACATACGGAGCGGCTAGCATCATCCCGCCGTCTCAACCGAGGGCGAAGACGATCTCTCCGTCGACCGTGACCACCCAGGATGACATTCGCCAAGCCGAGTCATCCAAGCCGCCTTCTTCGGCGGCGCCCCAGTTCGTATCCGACGTGCCAACAGCGCCCGCGGCATACGCATTGCCATCGTTGGAGCCCGGAAAGCTCAAGCTGCCCGCGATCGGTCCTGTCGGCGCTGGCCCGGTGGAGCCGGTTCCGCCTCCGGTGCAGCCAAAAGCAGAGGCCGAACCCGAAGAGAGCCCGGCTACGCAGCATCCGCCCCGGGTCGCCGCCCCCTCGATCGGTGATGGAATCAGGCTGGCCCCGATCCACCACCCACCGGACGACACGCTGCTCAAGTCGCTAGCCGGCGTCTTGCGAAGCTACTTCGAGATCGAATGGGCGTCGTACTGTGAGGTCGCGCGTCCTGCCGGAGACCCCAGCCCAGCAGTCGGGCTGCGGATCACGGACAACTACCGAGACAACGTGACCGCGATCATCAAAGAGATCTGCGACGCCGGCCGCGAGCACGACGTGGAGCTCGATGTGCTGCTGATCGATGGTCACGACATGCTCCGCAAGGCGCGAGAGCAAGCGGTCGTATTCTACCCCTGGAAGCCCAAGCCGTTCGGGGCTTGAGCGGGAGCCGATCCGGCAGCGTCGCCGTGCTAGAAGGGTCGAGTGGAACTTGGCGACGCGCTCCCATCCGTCCGAAACCCCATCCCCGCCGCCGCCGGCCAAGCATGGGTGGAACGGCTTGCGACCAACGAGTGTCCTGCACTCACGACCCGTCGCAAGCGGCGTGAAGAGCAAACAGGTGCCAGCCACGACCCGATCGTATGGGTCGAAGCCGTGGGCGCGAACGTGGTCGACGCGGATGGCAATCGATACGTCGATCTGACTTCCGGATTCGGTGTGGCGTTCGTCGGGCACCGTCACCCTGACGTCGTCGAAGCTGTGAAACGGCAGGCGGGCCGACTGCTACACGCGCTCGGCGACTTGCACCCCTCGGACGTGAAGATTGAACTACTCGAGCGAGTGTGCGCCCTCGCGCCATGGCCACAAGCTCGGGCAATGCTTTCGCTCAGCGGCGCGGACGCGGTGACCGCAGCGCTCAAGACCGCCGTGATGGCGACGGGAAAAACAGGCGTCATCGCGTTCGAAGGGAGCTACCACGGGCTGAACTATGGCCCGCTGGCCGTGTCTGGATTCGCGGAGCGCTTTCGCAAGCCCTTCGAGGCGCAACTTCAGACGGGAGTCCACTTCGCCGCTTGGCCGGACGACGACGCAGCTGTCGAGTCCGCGCTCAAAACGCTCCCCGAGGATTGGAGTGACATCGGCGCGTTGATCGTCGAACCCATCCAGGGTCGCGGAGGTGTCCGACCGGCACCGTCAGGGTTCCTCGCCGCCCTCAAAGGTCAGTGCGAGAAGAACGGCGCGCTTCTGATCGCAGACGAAATCCTCACTGGGCTCGGGCGATGCGGCTGCTGGTGGCGCTCCGTCGAGGAGGGGGTCACGCCGGATGTGATCTGCGTCGGCAAGGCATTGGGAGGCGGCCTACCTGTGAGCGCCTGCATCGGAAGCGCAGAAGTCATGCGTGCCTGGGGCGCGCCGGATCGAGAGGCGATCCACACGGGCACTTTTTACGGGGACCCGCTTGGTTCCGCCGCAGCCCTGGCCACGATCGACCTGATCGAGCGAGAAGGCCTCGTCGCCCGAGCGGCCGACCGCGGAGAAGCGTGGGCGGCGGGGCTGCACGACGCGCACCTCCCGGGAGTCACCGAGGTACGCCATGCAGGACTGATGTTTGGTCTGCAGCTGGACGCGCCCATGCGAGCGCTCACGCTGACGCGTCGACTTCTCGAACGCGGATATCTGGTTCTGCCCGCCGGCGCGCAGGCCGACGTACTGCAGCTGACGCCACCGGTGACCGTCAGCGAGGCCCAACTCGAAGGCTTCATGGGGTCGCTCCGAGACGCTTTGGAGCAACCGTGAGCACGCGTGGTGAACTGAAAGCGCGAGTCGAAACGATGATCAGCACGTTTGAAACTCGTCAGAGCAGCGACGACGACGCTAGGGATGATCTCATCGACGACCTCGCAGCGTGGCAGTCGACACGAATCCCGGAGTACGGTCGCTTGCAGCGGCATGGTGCATGGCCGCCAGCGCTCCCTACAGACGTGTTTCGATTTAGGCGAATCGCAGGCCACCCCGAGGAAGACGACCTCCGTCTGTTTCGAAGTTCCGGCACGACTTCCTCAGAGCGCAGTGTGCACGCGTATGGGGACCTCGAACTATACGATGCCGCTGCCCGAGTCGCAGCTCGCCACATGCTGTTTCCAGATGTCGAAAGAATCCGTCTCGTCATCTTGGCACCGCACGAAGATGAAGCACCGGACTCGTCGTTGGAATACATGCTCGCTCGATTTGCGGATTGGTTCGGGAGCGAGTCCACGTGGGTCTGGCGCAACGGGGCACTCGACCTCGAACTCCTGACCGCCCAACTACGGGAGTGCGAAGCGTCCGGCGAACCGGTCGCTGTGCTCGGGACTTCGTTCGCGTTCGTGCATGCCGAGGACGGGCTTGGCGACCATCGCTTCGACCTGGGACCACGAAGTCGAGTCATGCAAACCGGCGGCTACAAGGGTCGGTCTCGCGAGGTCGACCCCTGGGTTCTTCTGGACGCCATCAGCACGCGGTACGGTGTCAGCCCACGGCGGATCATCAACGAGTTCGGCGCGACTGAACTGAGCTCTCAGATGTACGAGACCACGCTGCGAGAAGATCTCGACGGGTCGGTGCAAGCCCGGAGACTGTGGGTCCCGCCGTGGGTTCGAGCGACACCGGTCGACCCCGAGACACTTCAACCCGTTCCAGGGGAGGACGTGGGCATTCTTCGGATCGACGACACGGCGAACTTGGACTCGGTCTGTTGCATTCAAACCGCAGATCTGGCGCGTCGTCTGGATGACGGAATCGTCGTGCTCGGCCGAGCCCCAGGGGCCACGCCGAGAGGCTGCTCTCTCGCTGCAGACCAGGCCTTGGGGGCTCGGTGACCGATAGCGCAGCGGTGGTGCGCTCGCGCGCCGAGTCGATCCGTGATGCAGGCAGGGCGCTAAGCCGATTGACCGTCGACGCCCGTGCCGAATGGCTCGCACGCGCGTCGACCTCGCTGCTAGGCCAGGTGCTCGATCAGCGTGATGCGATAGCCGAAGCCACCGGGATGAGTGTCCCCATGGTCGCATGGGCTGCACGCACAACGCTTGAAACCATCGACAAGGAGTCAATGCTCGCACTCGCTCGCGAGGTCGAAGAAGCCGTTGGTCGTGACGCGATCTCCGTGGCGATGCTGTCGGTCGTGCTCGCGGGCAATGTTTTCACCGCGTCTGCGCGTGGCATCATGGTGCCGCTCCTGCTGGGGGTGCCGGTGCTCGTCAAATCGTCTTCGCGAGAAACCCTCTTCCCCGCCCTGCTCCAAGATGCCTTGCGCTCGGTTGACGCCGACTTGGGAGCGGCTCTCGGTGTAGCCAATTTTCAGGGCGGTGACGCCGAATGTGAAGCAGCCCTCATCGAGCACTCGGAAGTGATCTCGGTGTACGGGAGTGACGAGACGGTGACCGCGATGACGGCCCGCGCCGGCGGCAAGGCGTTGATCGCTCACGGACATGGAGTGAGCGTGGCGTACTGCGCCGCGCGCTCTCTTGAGGCGGCGCGCATCGGGGCCACCATCGAGGGGCTGTCACTCGATGTATGCGCGTACGACCAACGCGGATGCCTATCTCCGCAACTCATCTATGTGGACGCGGCTACCCGCGACACGGCCTTGGATTTCGCTGCACGCCTTGCAGAGGACGGTCTTCGCCCGATGAGTCGCACTCTCCCACGGGGTCCCCTCCCCGTGTCGATTGGCGCGTCCCAAGCACAGTGGAGAGGGATCGCCGAAGTTGAGGGCACCTTGTTGCAGGGCGATGGCTACTCGGTATCGGTGCGCGACCCGGAGCCCATCCGCTGGAGCCCGGCCTATCGAAACGTCACAGTCGCGCTGGTAGGGGGAATCGACGAAGCCCTCGGGGCCATGGAGGCGATCGGACCTCACCTGAAGTGTGTGGGGACAGACGCGGCGTCCATTGCCGACGTCCGCGAGAGGCTCGCGAACAGCAGCACCCTCAATGCATACGCCTGCGCGATTGGCGAAATGCAAACGCCGCCGCTCGACGCGCCAGCAGACGGCCAACCGATCTGGCATGGACTCATCCGGCCATCACAGGCGAGCGAGTCTCGCTAGACGCCGATGAACAAACGCTGACCGAAGTTGCGGTCGAGCTTCGCCCCAAAGATCTTGGAGGCTGCCCCTTCGATGTCGTACTCGATGCGCTTGAAATGAAACGAGCGCGAATCGCTGTCGTACACGGTGTAGCTGGCACGGTTGTCGTAGTCTCGGGGCTGGCCTACGGACCCCACGCTGACGATGTACTTGGTGCCGTCCTTTAGCGTGAAATCTTCGGGCGCAAGCTCCTCGACCTCGCCCGGCCGAAGCGCGAACACCTTGCACAAGTGCGAGTGACCGATGAACGTGATGTGACCTAGGTCGTTCAATATCGGAAGGCACTCGGCCGCCTGATCGGGCGCAAAGATGTACTCGAACTCTTCGAGTCGAACGGGAGACCCGTGACAGAGATCGACACTGATCGTCTCGAGCCGGTGCTTGTACGGGAGCTCCTTGAGCCACGCCATGTTCTCGGGCGTCAGCTTCCTGGCATGGAGATCCAAAGCCTGGCGCGCGGCTTCGTAGTAGTAGCTGTAGTCCATGCGTCCCGCGACCGCGGCATCGTGGTTGCCCAGAATGGTGACCTCGGCCACGTCCCGAACGATGTCGGCGCAGGCGTTGGGGCTTCCCCCGTACCCGACGACGTCACCGAGGCAGTAGTACGCATCGATGTCTTCCGAGGCATAGGCCTCCATGACGGAGGACATCGCTTCCAGATTTGCATGTACGTCGCTAAATATGCCGAGCCGCATGATTGGTTCGCCAGTTACCCCGAAGGCTCCATGATACACGATAGCTCAAACCCGGTCGAAGTACCGTGCAGCAGCGAAAGCCGCTCGAGCGCCTGGTGATTAGCTCGAATTAGCGCGTGGTCCAGCCCTTGTGCCGACGCGCCAGGCACGGTTTGATCGAAGTGCCGCTGAAGGGCCTCCACCAAGCGCCTGGAGTCCGCCGCCAGGCCGAAACGAACGGCCTGAAGCACGAGCGAGTTGGACATCGCCAACCCGAACCGAAACGCATCTGCAACGACTCGGCGGCGCGAAAGCTCGAATACTGTTCTTGGCACACTCAGCGACATGAGGGCCTCTTCGGTTCGTTCTGGGCCGCTCCAAGCCTCGAGGCGGTCGAGTCGCCGCAAGGCTTCTCCGATCGTGGACGCCTCTTCTTCGAGAACGAAGGGATGATCGATCGGCGTCACCGGGAGCGGGACGGAACGGCACACACTCATCGCCTCCTCCCAGCGGTCGGGCATCGCGTGGGGAGCTCGCTCTGCTCGCCCCATGATCATCCTGGCGTTGGCGGCGCGAGGCGCTTCGACGCGAAAGGAGCGCAAGAGCTGACGCTGACCACTGTAGACGACAACGGTGGCATGGAAGTCGCGCCGCAGGAGCTCCAAGACTCGTCCGTCCGCTGAACGAACTGGATTCAGATACGCACGTCGCACAGCATGCCCTTCGCTGTCCGTGAGGGCGAGGATGCAGACCGGAAGCTGGTCGACTGTCTTGAGCTGAACCAAGAGGTCACTGCTTGCCTCCGTGAACGCCTCGCAATCATCCTCGCCAACTTGAACGAAGACCCAGAGCTCGTCGTCTTCGATCAGGGGGGCTAGGTCGGTCGAGGCGCGACTCCAAAACCGGGCAGGTGGCAACAGGCCGGCCAACTTGGGGTAGTAGCTAGCCACGATCGGAGGCGCGTCCATCGGCTCGAGCTCGGAGACGTCCACCTCCATCGTCTCGGAATCGTCGACGTGTCGCGCCAGCCCCCCGCGCCCGTAGGCGATGGCGAAGTGACGGACGTAGTCGGGGACCTCCTCGTCGTGCTCCTTCATGAGCGAGTCGAGCAGTTTCGCACGCTCGGAAAGCTCTCGGCCACGAGCGCCATGCGGGATCACCAGGACGAAGTCCTGCGCGTCGGGGTCGTGATAGACGAACGGCACGTCGACCAGCTCTCCGTCGTCGAGTTGGTGGAGCGTGCCACTGAGCGCGGGCTCGCGAAGCTCCGGATACTCCCCCACGTTCACCACCCTAAACACCTCGGTCTCGATAGGCTCACCACTGCCGCGAAACACGCGAACCCCCTCCACGCGGGTGAGACCCGCGGGCCCTGTATAGAGTTGGTGAGGCAACGCTCTCGAACTAACGTATTCGTCGATCGATGGCCAGTTTGGCGAACCACAGCTAGTGTAGAGGCAAGATGGAAAACAACACCGCCGTCATGGATCTGACCGTCGCCTGCGTGACGTCGGTCAAGAACGCTTCGGGGATGGAACTCGATCTCTCCCAGGACACCCTCCCCATTCTGGACCACTACGCCAGGCTGCTCGACGCGCCGCGGGACGAGATGGTGTCGCTCATGGCTCCAATGAGTGGCGCCTACTTCGGGGAGCTGCTGATCCGACAGCTCGAAGACGGGCATTGGGTGACCGAACCTGAGGACTACAACGAATGGCGACTTCGTTTCGATCGATCCTCGCTAACGTTCAACCCAATCGGTGTCGCCTTGGAAGTGCTCCTCGGCCAAGAGGTCGCAGACTGGGGAGCCGAGCTCCGGACCGCACCGGAGGATCAGTTCCGGGTAGAGAAGGCGTTGGAGGTGTACGGGGATGTCCGCGATCTCGACTACTACACGTTCACCGTGCGGTTCGAGGCCATCGAGCAGGCGTACCTCGCTTTGCTGAGTAATCCCGCGGGCATGGCCCCGCAGCCTTGACATGGGACGGCGGGCCTCCATATTTCCCCAAGCTCCTGGAAACACACGCGTTTTCTAGCTTTGCCTGTGACGGATTCACTCATATCAGTAGTAGCGCCACCGGGCTGCGAGGAGTTGCTGACCACCGGCGACATGGCGCGACTGAGTGACAGCACGCTCCGCACTGTCCGCTTCTACGAGCAAGAGGGGCTGATCGAGCCAGAGCGACGGAGCGCGTGCGGTCACCGGCTCTTTTCGGGACGTGAGTTGATGAAACTCCAACTGGCCCTAGACCTTCGCGAGGCCGGGCTGTCGCTGCAGAACATCAAGAATCTGTTTAGCCTCAAGTCCGACTGCGACTGTCCTGAAGAAGCCAGCCAACGGATGTCTCACGTGTTGACCGAACAGATCGACA
>CAYZDM010000096.1:0-8235 GCA_964476875.1 uncultured Sandaracinaceae bacterium
ATTGCCGTCCCGGCGGAGCAGAACCTTGTCAGCCACATTCGTTGCCAACGCCGCTGACCAATTGCGGTTCCCAATGCTCCGGCGACCGACGGCTGCGGCTGGTCTGCCGACCTTGCGAGTCGCGCTGGGCATCGCCGCATCAACGTCGGCTTATATAAGAACATACTGAAGCTGTACTCCCAGGTGATGATCGAGCGGGGATACCACTCGCTCTTTTTCCCTGGAGGTACGCGAAGCCGTTCGGGGATGATCGAACGCCGACTCAAGCTGGGGTTGCTCGGCTCGGCGGTAGAAGCGTTTACAACCAACCAGGTCCGCCGTGTCGATCGGCCGGTCTGGTTCGTGCCGACCACAATCAACTACGCGCTAGTCCTCGAGGCAGAGACGCTCATCAAGGACTGGCTCATGGAGGAGGGGCAGGCCAGGTACATCATCGAGGACGATGAGTTCTCACGAATCGATCGCTGGTTTGCGTTCTTCCGGAAGATGGTAGGCATGCGTGGGGCCTGCATCATCCGATTCGGCGAGCCCATCGATCCGTTCGGAAACCGTGTCGATGCGGGTGGCGGATCTCTGACCCCGACCGGGCGGGTGATCGACCCCGGCGGCTACGTCGAACACCGCGGGAAGCCCATCGTCGACCCCGTGCGCGACGCCGCATACACTCGAGAGCTCGGAGAGGTGCTGGGCCAACGCTTCGAAGAGGATACGGTTCTGATGAGTACGCAGGTGGTGGCCCACGTGTTGTACCGAGATCTCGTGCAATCGACGCCGGGCATGGACCTCTTCGCGCGACTACGACTCCGCGGCGAGATTGGGCTCGACCGCGAGGCCCTGTGCAAAGAACTGGGAGAGACACGCGATCGGCTGCTCGAGTTGGAGGCCAAGGGCCGGGTTCGCACCAGCGAGGTCGTGAAAGAAGACACCCCTTCAGAGCTTCTCGAGCGAGCCTTGAACTTCTGGAGCGGCTACCACGATTCGACGGCGGCAACGCTCGAGGGCGACAGGGTTGTCCTCGGTGATCCGTCACTGCTTCTCTACTACCAAAACCGTCTGGTGCCCTTCGCAGAGGCCATCGCGACGCCCGAGCAGCTACGAGCGGCGTGCGAGATCGAGAAATTGGGGGCCCGCCGATGACCCTTCGAGTCGGAGTAGTCGGAGCCGGCGGGTTCGGCCGCGGCATCGCGCTGGCGTCCGCGCGAAACGGACACGACGTGTTGCTTTGGAGCCGCCAGGAACGCGAGCTCCCGGATTCGATCCGAATGTCGACGAACATGGCGGACATGATGGACCGTCAGCTGGTGTTCTTGGCCGTGCCCGCTCGACACGCGGTCGAGGTGGCGGAGCAGCTCGGAGAGGCGGTCGATGGACGGCACTCGATTGTTCACGTCAGCCGCGGACTGATCGGCGCCGAGCTCAAGACGATTACGCAGGTGATTCGTGAAAAGACCGTGTGCCGCAGGCTTGGCGCCCTCGCGGGGCCGCTGGTCGCTGACGCCCTCGCCGAGGGGCGTCCCAGCGGCGCGATTCTCGGCACCGGTTTCCCTGAGTTGACCGAGATGGTGCGTGACAGCCTCGGCGGCGCGGGGCTGCGAATATATGAGACCCCAGACGTCGTCGGAGTGGAGCTCGCGAGCGCGACGGTCGGATTCCTCACGGTGGTGCTCGCCTATGCCCAAGAGATCGGCGTCGATCCGAGCACGCTCGCCGTGCTCGCGACACGAGGGATGGTCGAGGTCTCACGCATCGGCCAAACTCTCGGCGCCAAAGAGTCCACATTCATGGGTCTAGCGGGGCTCGGCGACCTCATTGCTGCCGTCGCGGGAGATCAGCGACCAGAACTGGGGCTCGGCCGCGCGCTTGCCCAAGGAGCCAAGCTCACGAGTGCCGTGGGGGCGGCCGGCGCCTATGTCGAAGGCATCGAGGTTGCCCGGCATCTGATGGAGCATGCGCGGCGTCTCGGACTTCCTACGCCAATCTCCTCGACCTTCGTTGCGGTGACCGAGGGTGGCATGAAGCCAGATGATGCTATTGAGGCGCTGATGGAGAGGCGCGTAGGCAAAGAATGACCGATACCCAGAACTTGGTCCTGTGGAGCTTTCCGACGCGAGTGGTGCTCGGCGAGGGGGCCGCATCTCAGTGCGGAAACGAAGCGCACCAGCTAGGCGGCACGCGTGTGTTGCTCGTATCGGATCGTGGCGTCGAGCAAGCGGGATTGCTCCAGTCCATCCGAAGCTCTCTCGATGCGGCGCGACTCCCGCACGAGTCGGCGCTCGACATCTCGTCCAACCCGCTCGAGGCCGAAGTGCTGGGCGCGGCTCGCGTGTTCGACGAGTTCAAGGCCGACATCGTGCTGGGGGTCGGCGGTGGAAGCGTCCTCGACGTCGCCAAGCTCGTTCGCCTGGCGGTGACGCACCCAGGGCCGTTGGCGCAGTACGACGACAGCGTTGGCGGCGGCGACAAGATCGACGGACCGCTCCCGCACATGATCGCGATCCCGACCACGGCAGGGACCGGTAGCGAGGTCGGCCGCAGCGGCGTCGTGACGATTCAAGCGACCAACCGCAAGACGGTCATCTTCTCGCCGCTCCTCCTTCCGGAGGTGGCGATCTTGGATCCTTTGATGACTCGAACCATGCCTCCGGGAATGACCGCGGCCACGGGGATGGATGCCCTGACCCATTGCATCGAGGCCTATGCGTCCGTCGGCGACCACCCAATGGCCGACGCGATCGCTTTGGGTGGCGTCCGACTGTGCCATCGGTCGCTCCAGGCGGCGACCGACGATGGAAACGACCTGAGGGCACGAGAAGACATGCTCAAGGCCGCGATGATGGGGGCGGTCGCATTCCAAAAGGGCCTGGGCGCGTGTCATTCCTTGGCGCATCCGCTTTCCGCCGAACTCGGAATGCACCACGGACTCGCCAACGCGATTTGCTTGCCGGCGGTGCTGGACTTCAACCGAGTCGCCGTCCCCGACCGCATCGCCGAAGTTGCAAGTCAACTCGGCGTTCGTGGCAACGACGAGAGCACACTGGCGTTCGAGTGCGCGGGCGCGGTACGAGCGCTGCGCAAGTCGATAGGGCTTCCCGCCGATCTACGCTCCCAAGGTGTTCAGGAGGCTGACTTGCCGCGACTGGCCGCGCTGGCCTTCGCGGACCCTTGCCATGAGCTGAATCCCCGCCGGTGTACCGAAGACGATCTCCTCGCCCTCTACAAGGCGAGCTTCGACGATGGCTAAACGAAAAAAGGGGCAACTAGAATCAGTCGGCAAGGTGCTGAAGAGCGTCTACCCGGCGCCGGACCAACTCGAGGCAGCCAAGGTGTTCGCCTGGTGGGGTCGATCGGTCCCGCCGCGCATCTTGGAGCATGCACGACCGGTGCGGCTGTCGCGCGGCGTTCTGGTCGTCCACGTGAGCTCTTCGGTGTGGGCCAACGAGCTGCACTACCTCACCGATGACCTCCTCACTCGGCTGCGCGAGCACACCCCCGCGACGCCCATCGAGAAGATCCGTTTCCAGGTCGGCCCACTTCCCGACCTCCCCAAACGTTTGCAAGACGCGCCCCCTCCCCCGGAGCCCGTCCGCCTGGCATCGCTCCCCGAAGAGCTAGGTCGTGCCCTAAGCCGAGTCGAAGACGACGATCTCCGAAAAGCAATCACCGAAGCCGCCACCACCAGCCTAGCCAGAACCCGACCCCCCAAACCATAAAACGGGACAGTCCCCTTTTTGGGAGGGTTAACTTACGACTGGCTAACGAGAGAGGGCAGTCCTCGCGGCGCGAACCATGGCGTCGAGGATCGCTGGGCCTTCTGCGGATCTCAATCGCTCGCAGACATCCTCCGGCAGCGCCAGTCTCACCGCGCTGAGCTTGGTTTCGGTCGCCAATGAAAGCGACACCCCCAACTCGCCCGCTATTCGGCTCACGAGGTCGACGCCCGGGTCTGCGACCTCTGCATTCTCGAGGCGAGCGATGGTGCGTCGAGAGACGCCGACCTGCTTGGCGAGCTCGAGTTGACCAATCCGGTTTCGAAGCTCGCGTAGGACCGGAAGGTTGGCGGAAATGACATCGATGGCAGCCATCAGCGGACAGTATCGTCCGGAACGACAAGGAACAAGGACGCTATTGCCGTGCCAGCCCTTGAGTCAGACCCGTGACGAGCTTCCGAACCGATGCAACCGCCTCATCGGGAGAAGCGGCGTCTTCGATGGCGCGGACCACCGCACTGCCGACGACGACACCATCGACATGCGGAGCGACGCTACTTACATCGTTTCTCGTCTTCACACCAAAGCCAATCGCGACCGGGCGCCCTAGCTCTCGCTGCAGCACTCCGGCCCGCTTCGACGCACTAGCCAAGTCGACTGCCTGCGAGCCGGTGACACCGGTCATCGAGACGTAATAGATGAAAGACGTCGCAACGCTCGCAGCGTGCGCGATGCGCTCCGGGTCACTGGTCGGCGCGATGAGCGGAACGAAGTCGAGCCCCTTGGCATGCGCCGGCTCCCTGAGCCCCGCACTTTCTTCTGGCGGCAGATCGACGACAAGAAACCCGTCCGCGCCCACGTCGGCGGCGACGTCCGCAAGCTTCTGCTCACCGTACGCAAGGATGGGGTTGTAGTAGCCAAACAAGAGAATCGGGACATCGGTGCGCTCTCGGATCGTGCGTACCGTAGCGAGCACCTTCGCCAACGTGGTCCCGCCCCGAAGCGACCGCTCGGCTGCCCGTTGAATCGCCGGACCATCTGCCGTCGGATCGCTGAACGGAACGCCCAACTCGATCACGTCAGCACCTGCCTCAGCGGCCGCCACGACGAGGTCGACCGTGGTGCCCAGGTCAGGGTCGCCCGCGCAGAGGTAAATCACCAGCGCTGCGCGGTTCTCTTTTCGCGCGCGCTCGAACGCGTTAGCAATACGGCCCACGTGCGTCAGCCCCTTTCCCCGAGCTTCTCGATCACGGTCTCGAGGTCTTTGTCCCCGCGCCCGGACAGGCACACGAGAATGTCGGCGTCCGGCCCAAGCTCTTTGGCGACAGTCGGCAAATATGCGAATGCGTGGCTGGTCTCCAGGGCGGGAATGATTCCCTCCGTCCGACACAACTGTTGAAACGCGTCCAACGCGGCGTCATCGGTCACCGAACCGTACGTCGCGCGGCCGGTGTCCTTGAGCCAGGCGTGCTCCGGACCGACACCGGGATAGTCGAGGCCCGCGCTGATCGAGTGTGCTTCGACGATCTGCCCGTCTTCGGTTTGAAGCACGTAGCTTTTCGATCCGTGCAAAACCCCGACCCCTCCCGCGCAGAGTGGAGCCGCATGCCGACCGGTGTCGATACCGTCACCGGCTGCTTCGACTCCGATTAGGCGGACCGACGCGTCGTCGATGAAACCTGCGAAGATGCCCATGGCATTGGACCCGCCACCGACGCAGGCCACGACAGCATCGGGAAGCCTCCCGGCTTGCTCGAGCATTTGCGCCCTCGCCTCCTTGCCGATGACCGCTTGGAAGTCGCGCACGATGACAGGGTAAGGATGTGGACCTGCTACCGACCCAACACAGTAGTGAGTCGTGCGGACGTTGGTCACCCAATCGCGGAGCGCTTCGTTCATGGCGTCCTTCAACGTCGAGGACCCCGACGTCACCGAGTGCACCTGCGCGCCCAAGAGCTCCATTCGTTGCACGTTGGGTGCCTGGCGACGAACGTCTTCCGCCCCCATGAACACCTCGCAAGGCAGGCCCATCAGCGCACACGCGGTCGCGGCCGCCACACCGTGCTGGCCGGCCCCGGTCTCGGCGATGATCCTGGTTTTTCCCATTCGCTTGGCCAGCAAGATCTGGCCTAGGGTGTTGTTCACCTTGTGGGCGCCCGTGTGGCAAAGATCCTCGCGCTTGAGCCAAATGCGAGACCCGGCCTCCTCGCTGAGACGAGCCGCGAAATAGGTGGGGGTTTCGCGGCCTGCGTAGTGGCGGAGGAGTGAATCGAGTTCCGCTTGAAAGGCCGGATCACGTTGAGATTCTTGGTACGCCTGCGTCAGCTCATCGAGCGCGGGCATGAGGGTCTCGGAGACGTAGCGTCCGCCGTAGGGGCCGTAGCGCCCGGAAGCCAGTGCGTGGGGTTGCATGAGGCGCGGAACTTAGCGCATAGGAGAACCTCGCGCATGCATATGAATGAGACAAGCAAGATGACCCCGCCTCCGTTCGACCGGCACGCGTTTGAGCGCATGATCCGACGAACCGCGTTCCTGCATCAATGGTTTCAGCCAACCATCGAAGGAGTGGAGAACATACCGGCGGAGGAAGGCGCTTTGCTGGTAACCAACCACGGCAACTTCGGTTTGGATCTGGCGGTGCTCATTGGACTCATCCACGAGCGAGCCGGCCGCGTTCTTCGATCGCTGGGGGACCGCGTCGTGTTCGCTACGCCCTTCTTCCGAGATCTGGCGCGCGACATGGGCATCATCGAAGGAGAACCCGAGGCGACGGTGCGGCTGCTCCAGGATGACCAGCTGGTTCTGGTGTATCCCGGCGGTGCAAACGAGGCGCTATCCGCCCCGGAGGACGCCTACCGATTGCAATGGAAAGGCAGCCGGGGCTTCATCCGCACAGCCCTGCGTGCGCAGAAGCCGATCATCCCGGTGGCGGGCATCGGCAACGAGGAACTCTACGTGCAGGTGGTGTCGAAAGACCGCGTTCGCGAAAGCCGGGTTGGACGTCTCGTCTCTGAGCTCCTTGGCGACAAGTACGTCACGCCGATCTACATGGGCCTCGGCGCGATCCCGTTCCCGACCGAGCTTCACTATCTGGTCGGCACGCCGATCGAGCTTCCATATGGACCCGAGGCCGCATACGACGAGGCCCTGGTCTCGGCGTTGCACCGGCAGGTCACCGACACCACACAACAGCTAATCGATCGCGGCTTGGAACAGCGCAAGCAGCGAGACTCCGCGCAGCCCTGACGCCGACAAAATTAACCCTTTGAAAAAGGGGTCTGACCCCTTTTTTCGCGTGGTATGGTTGGGGGGTTGAAGTACGGGCTGTCACGACGGATGTTTACGAAGCTGGGGGTGCTCGGTGGGGCGGGGGCGCTTGTTCTGCCGTTGCCTGGTGCTGCTGCGCCGGTCTTGTCGAGTGGGGTCGTGCTCAGCGACGACGAGCGGGAACTCGTCGAGCGATTCGCGGAGGTGTACTTGCCGACAGATGGCACCCCGCTGAAGCCGCGCTTGGAGGTTCCGGTTGCCGACAACATTCAGCATGCGTTTTCGCTGATGGACGAGCCGACGCTCGAGCAAGTGCGTATCGGACTGAAGCTATTCAACTACGGTTCGATCGTGATCGGGTTTCATCTCGCGCGCTTCGTCCAGCTTTCGACGGACGACCGGCTCGCGTACATTCGCGCTTGGGAAAACGGGGTCGCGATTCAGCGCGGAATCCTAACCATGCTCAAGAAGCTGATTTGCTACGGGTACTGGTCGGACATCGAGGCCGGTCGCACGATCGGATATCGGGGACCGGTCTCGGTCATCGGTGGAGTGCCGAGTCTCGGTAACGCGCCGATGCCTCGCCCTGAGAGCGAGTGAAACGATGGGGGTCCCACACGAAGGCAGCTCTGGGCCGCTTCCGACTTTGAGAGTCACTTCCCCCGAGCAGATGCCGGATGGCGGGCTATCGCTCGACGCAGATGTGGTCGTCATTGGATCGGGCGCCTCTGGCGCGGTCACCGCCTACGAGCTGTCGCGCTCGGGAGCCAGGGTCGTCGTACTCGAGGCGGGTCCGCACATCCCGTCGAGCGAGTTTCAGGAGCACGCGCCGACCGCCCTCGAGACGCTGTACCAGGACCACGGCAACCAGTTGAACACGACAGGTGACCTCGCGATCCTTCAAGGCAAGTGCGTGGGTGGCTCGACGGTAGTCAACGCGGCGGTGTGTTTTCGCGTTCCGAACCAGGTCCTGGAGAACTGGGCGATCGAGCACGGGCTCGATAATCTATCGCCCGAGGTCCTCTCCCCATATTTCGAGCGAGTCGAGCGCAACCTGTCGATACATGAGAACGCGCCACACGAGGTGAACTACAACGGCCGGCTTCTCATCGAGGGCGCCAAGAAAATCGGTATCCCAGCCTCGCCAACATCCCGCAACATCAAGAACTGCGCCCTCAGCGGCCACTGCATTTCCGGTTGCAGAACCGATCGCAAACAATCGATGCTCGTCACTTACCTCCCCTGGGCGAGTGAGCTCGGT
>CAYZDM010000097.1:0-8210 GCA_964476875.1 uncultured Sandaracinaceae bacterium
ACGCGGCCTATTGTCGCGCACTCGTCGACGCGGACCGGGGCGCCGAGGCCGTTGTCTTGCTCAGCGCCGCCGTCGACGAGCGACCCGACGACTTAGCGCTTTGGGAAACGCTTCGAAGTGCCGCACGCCAAGCGCAGGAGTGGCCGTTGGTCGCCCAAGCCTGTGAACGCCTCGCACCATTCGTGGAGGGAGGTCTCAGAGCCGACCTGCTCGAAGAGGCTGGCGTCGTTCGATTGGACTGTCTCGACCAGTACCCGCAAGCCGAAGATCTTTTCAGGCGCGCACTCGAAGACGACCCGACTCGAGATGTGGCCTTTCGTCGTCTCCACGATCTGCTCGCCGAACAAGAAGACGCAGAGGCGCTAGAGGCACTCGTCTCGGAGCGGTTGGCGCTGGGCGGTCCCAAGGATCGACTCGATCTTCTCTACGAGCGAGCGCGTCTCCTCCGTGGGTTCAGCGATAGACCCGGCGCACTCGAGGTGCTTGGCGAGTTGTTCTCGGCGGAGCCAGAGCATGCCGGCGCGTTAGCGCTAGCGGCGGAAGTCCATGTCTCGCTCGAACAGTGGGCGGAGGCGGTAGAATGCCTCCAACGGCTGTCCATGGCAGGCATCCCTGAAGAACAGCGGCGAGTCGCTCATTTGGGAGCAGCCGATTTTCTCGAGACACATCTCGGGCAGAGCGGCGCAGCGCTCGAAGAGCTACGCGCCATCGAAGCCCTCAGCCTGGCGGATGCGCAAATATGGGTTCGGATAGGCGCGCTCGAGGCGAGTTTCGAAAATCGGGGAGCGGCTGTCGATGCGTATCGCCACGCGCTAGACGCGGAACCAACGCATGCCGTCGCAATCGCACGCCTGGTCGAGCTGCTCACCGAGCCGGATAGAGACGAAACGGTCGCCGCGTACGAACGGGCCATCTGGGAGCGTATCGGCCGCGGCGAGCTCGACGCTGCACTTCTCGAAGCGCTCGAGGATGCCGCGACCTGGCGGGGTCATGCGAAGCGCGCAGCCGCCGCACACGCTCTGCGGGGCGTGCTCGGCCTGATCGACTTCGGCGGAGAGTCGGCCAAAGCGGACGTGAGTGGGGTGTCGGTGGCGGCCGTGTGGGACCGCGAGGCGAGCCCTGTCCTGCAACGCGTCGTCCTCGAAGCGGGGCCGGCACTGTCCAAAGATCGGTTCCGAGCCAAAAAGACCGACCCGGATGACCCAGTCTACCGCGAGCTCCAAGCCCTCTGTCGGCGTTTCGGCGCACGCATGGGCTCGGTTGGCGTGTCGAGTGACAGCACGACGCTGACTGCGCGGGCCGGGCGCGACGCCGAGCTCAACTGGGTGCTGCCCCCGAACGCGGCGGGCGGACTCGACGAAGTCGGACGGTTCAATGCCGGACGGCTCATCTGGGCGACACCGCACGGCGCAGCCGAGCTCCTCGATGCGACGCCGCAACAGGTAGCAGGGATGATGGCTGCGGTTCTTCGTGTGGCCCGCTGTAGGCTGACCCTTGGGGCACCCGCCCTTCCCGCCACCGAAGTCAAACTGCGACGGGCGGTCCGCAAACGTGTGCACGAGGCAGTAGGCGACGTCGAACTCACGTCTTCGTCCCTGCTTGAGTTCGCTCGAAGCATCCAGCGAAGCGCCGACCGTGCGGGGCTCCTCGCATCCGGCGACATCGGAGCCGGAATCGGGGCGCTGCTACGGGGTCCACTGGACTTGGACTCGCTCAGGAAGTCTCCGCGCGCCATCGCGCTCGTCCGATTCTGGCTCGAGGCCGACTCCGCCCTGTGGAGGAACCATGTCTGAGGACGATCTGTCTCCGTCGAGCCGCCCATCGGCCCCACCTTCATTCGACTTCGACGAGGAATCGATCTCCTCATTGCTCGACGCGTTCGTCGAAACCCAAACCGGCCCTCAGAGCAAGCGGGTCAGCCGGCCGCCCAATCCGTCGGATTCAGGCGCACAGGCTGCACAGCGAACCGTGTTCCAACACACGTCGCGTCACGAGGCGCTTCCCCTAGTCGGCGATACAACGGAAACCAAGCAGCGCCGAATCGAGTTGCTCGAAGGGCTCGCGGAGCGCGCCGTCGGATCTGCACGCGCGCGCTTGCTGACATCGGCTGCCGAACTTCAAGAGCAGCTCGGCCACGACGCGGCAGCCCGCCTAACCTACGAGCGAGCATTGGCTGCCGATGCGCGGGACGTCGTGGTGCTTCGAGCGATGCGGCGGCACGCGATGCGCGAGTCCGACTGGGCCGCCGCGACGACTGCGCTGGAGAAGGAGGCGGCGCTCGACCTCAGCGTCGCTGACCGCGTGTCGGCGCTCAAACTGATGGCGCACCTCCAACTGTCGAAGCTCGGCGATCCGGCCGCAGCGGAACAAGCCAGCGCACAGGCGGCCGCGCTTCGAAGTGACGACTTCACCGCTCACATTCTGGCAGCGTCCGCACGCCTTGCCCGCGGCAATCCGCGGAGCGCTGCGGCCGCCCTTTCGTGTGCCGCCAAGGCGTGGCCGGAATCGGGGGCGCAGTCGCTCATCATGCTGCACGCTGCGCAGCTATTGGAGAGCGCCGACACACCCGCCGCCGCCAAGGAGGGGTTCGAACGCGTTCTCCAACTCCAACCGGCTCTGCTGGCGGCGCACCTCGGAATCATTCGCGCCACCCATGACCTCGATGGCGCCACCTCCGAGGATGCGGTTCGCACCGCCGTAGCGCACGCCTCCCCTCCGGTGGCAGCCGCACTCCGGCGCACAGTCCGAGACGACCGCTCGGACGACACCGCTGGGCTGTGGACCCGTGCCGAGGCCTCAGGGCTGGCCGGTGACACCCAGGACGCGCTCGAGTCGTTGAACCGAACGTCCGATCACACGCCCGAGGCGCGGGCTGTGGCCGATGCCCGATGTGCCCGCCTCCATGCAGAGCAAGGAGATGCTTCGGCCTATGAGCGCGCATCAAACGCGGCGCGCTCGATGCAGGGAGTGGGCGCCTACTTGAAAGCCTGGGGACGATTGATGAGCCCCGACACCGAAGACGGAAGCGCGGTTCGTCGACTGCTCGAGGCGATGTCCGAGGAGGTCGGTGGGGTCTCGTCGAACATGGTTCGCGCCGACGACGCTGCACGTGCAGGCGATGGCGCGTCATTCGTGGCCGCCCTCGAGCGCGAACTCGACGAATCACCGTACGATCTCGCCACGGCCGCCGCCCTGGCGATCGCCGAAGTGGGTGCGGCGAGCGGCGTGTTCGATCGGCGCACCGCACTACTGAAGGCCGAGGAGCGAATACCAGGCCACCCCTTGGTCGGGAGAGCGCTGCTTCTCACCGACGACGATGCGGAGAATCACGCGCGGCGGTGGACCGACGAAGGACGGGCGACCAGCGGATCCCGGAGCGCGTTCGCCTTCACGATGGCCGCGCGGCTAGCGCCAGCAGGAACCGGGGCGGCGATTAGTGCGTGCGAGGACGCTCTCGCCAAGGAGGCTGACTACTGGCCTGCCTTGTGGGAGCTCGAGGACGCGCTCGGCTCGCGAGAGGCACGCGCCACGAGCGCAGACGCGCAGAGCCGCCTCGACCCTGCCGAGGCGGTCTCTGGCGCGCTGCGGGCGCTGATGTGGATGCCGACGGAGGAGGCCCGCAGTGAGCACCTCGGTCGTGCGAAGGTCGCTTTGGATCCTCAGCATCCCGATCCTCTGCTCATCGAACTGCTATTCGACGCTGCAGGCGGTACGACCGAGGCGGCTGGGGAGGTTCTGGCGTCCGTTGCGCCACAACTGGACCTCGTTTCCTATCTCGAGCGAGCGGCGGAGTGCTTCCGGGCCGCGGGGCTTCCTGGCCGAGCCGCCAAAGTGCTCCGCGAGGCCTCGGCAGCGAGCCCGGACGATCCAGTGATTCGAGTGCAGCGACAGGACGCGGAACTTCAAGCCTCTGAGTTCGCGCGACTCGCCGACTCGGCCATGCGACGGGCACGTGAAGCGACCGATGATGCCGAACGCCTCGGCGCGTTCTCAGCCATGGCGGAAGTCGATCGCCTCGCCCGACGCGACATGCAAAGTGCCCGGCTCTCTCTGCAGTCGATCGCCGAACTCCGCCCGGCGCACATTCCCACCGCGCGTGCGCTCGAGTGGGACGCCCTGCGCGAAGACGATCCTGAGAGGATTCGTTCGAGCGCACGGCGACTTTCGGAAGCGCTGCCGGCGGACTCGAGCGATCGGCTCGCGCGGCACAGGCTCCTCGTGGAGCTACTCAAGTCCGACGCGGACACCGTCGCCGCTGACGTCGACCGGTTCTTGCGCGGTATCGACGACGCGCTCGACGCCGACCCTGGGCTAGCGAGGCAAGTGCTGGGTGCCGCGTACGCGAAGGGCGAACCAATGCTGAGCCTGCGAGCGCTCATCGCTCTCCAGAGCAGTCTCGACGATGGCTTGGGACGGGGCGCCCTTGCACTAGACGCGGCCTACGTGCTGCAACAGATAGGCGACCCGGAGCAAGCCCTCGAGGCGTTGGACGAGGTACGCGACCATCCTCTAGTGCGCGAGGGGGAAGCGCGGTTGCTCGACGGCGCAAAACGCTGGAACGAAGCAGCCAACGCGTATCAAGACGCCGCAGCCCTTGCGAAGGACGCTCAGCGAGCCGCGTCGCTCTGGCGGGAGGCCGCCTGCATCTTCGAGGAAGAGCTCGCCGATCCAGCGCAGGCGGTGGAAGCCTGGGTTGCTGCGGCGGAGTGCGACCTCGCCTACCTCGATGTGTACCGACGCCTTGCCGCACTCTACCGAGAGCAGCGTCAACTCGATGCGCTCGACAAACTCACCGACGCGCGCATCGACTTGGGTGCCGATACCCCGACGCTGGTCGGGCTCTTGCTGGAGAAGGCCCGTCAGCGGCGCGAACGCGGCGACGTGGAAGGCGTAACCGACGCATTGCACGAATGCCTAGAGCTCGACCCACATCATTTTGCGGCGCTCCAAGAGCTCGTAGACACCCATCGAGCCACGGAAAACTGGCAGGGCGCTGCCGAAGCGCTGATTCGGATCGCGCGCCTGAACCGAAGCGTCGAGGAGCAGGTTTGGGCTTTCTCGCAACTGGCTGAGACATACGACGTGCACCTCCAGGACCTTCCGCGGGCCGAATCCTCTCTTCGGCGCGTCGCCAAGCTCGTCCCCACGCACCTCGAAACCCTGGATCGCCTCGCCTCCGTGCTGAGCCGCCAGGGGAAGTCGCTCGAAGCCGCAAGGCTGCTCGAGGAGCTCATTCGACGCGCCGGGAACCCCACTGATGCCCGCGACTACCGAATTCGATTGGCAAGAGCCATCGAGACGGCGGGCCAAACTCGACAGGCCGAGTTGATGCTCGAGGGCGTCCGAGCCGAACAGCCGACCGACCCGGACGTGATCCTCGCCGTCGCAGACTACTACCAACGCCAGGGCGCCGGGCCCGCCGAGGCCATGCACCTCAACCGCGCAGTCAGCGACCTTCGCAACGCCATCGACACGAACCCGGGCGACGAAGGTTCTTGGACGACATTGGTTCGCGTGCTTGGCAGGCGCTTCGGGCCTGGCCCCGCGTCATGCGCGGCAAGCGCTGCCATCGCGCTCGGACACCCTGCATCTCTGTTCGAGGGCGATGCTACTCCCGGTGGCGGAGCAATAGGGGAGCCCAAGCTTCCGCTGTCGAACGTCCTCGACAGCATCGTTGCCCCGCCTGCCGTGCCTCAAACGCTACGTCGTCTGTTCTCGCTGTGTGAGCACTCGTTCGACAAGGTACTCCCCTTCGACGCCGGCGCATGGCGTCTACGCAGACCCTCCGGGCCGCACCGCGGGCTCGTCGAGGAAGCGGGCGCGGTCGCCGAGGCTTTGGGGATTAGCGAGCCTCGCCTCAAGGTGACTTACGTCGCACCGACAGCCTGCATGCCAATCGATGGGGATCCGCCGACCCTCGTCGTCGGCGGAAACCTTCATGAGATGACCACCTCGCGGGAGCGCGTGTTCCTGCTTGCGCGCGCGCTCAAGATAGCCAGCACACACCTGGCGTCGGCGCTGAGAGCCCGTCCCGAGGACCTCGACGTCGCACTACTCGCCTTGCTTCAAGGTCACGAGGCGGGCCGAGCACAGCACCCGGACCCACGTCAGCTGAACGAGTTGCGGAAGAAGCTGCTCAAAGCCGTCCCACGACGCTGGCGCGATGAGGTCGAGAGCCTCGTGCTCGAGTTGCGGGGAAGCAACACTTTCTCGACCCGCTCGGTGCCCTTCGCGATATCCGAGCTCGGCGATCGGGTCGCTCTGACCCTAACGGGGGACATCCCTTCTGCCGTCGACGCGCTACTCAAGATGGCCGGGCACGATGTGCCTCGGTCTGATGCAGGACGTTTGAGCGCCATCCGCGAAACCCCAGAGGCCTGGGCGGTGATTCGCTTCGCGATTAGCGACGCACATTTTGAAGCTCGGGCCCAAGCTGGTGTAGATCGGTAAAACCATGCGACTGGGTTTCATTGGTCCTGCCGACACGGACACGGTCGCTCTCGAGCAGGCCGCCAACCTCCTCGTTTGCGACCTGGAGGTAGACGCCGTCGTGTACCTCGGTGAGGACCAAGCGCTTCGTGACTTCGTCGCCGCCCATGAAGCGGAGGGCGATGCACACCCGATCGACCAGCGTGTGGCTGAGGTCGCTGCGACCGGATCGCCGAGCGACATCAGAGAGGTCCTTCGTGGGCTCAGAGGCGAGCGCTACCTGCACAAGCTGCGTGTCGCCCCACCCGCCCCGCGGCGCGCCATGGAAATGCTCGACGACCGGATCGTCATCATCGTCCGCAACAAGTCTACAATCGGCGAGGAGGACGTGATCAACGCCAACGTGGTCGTCTACGGCGACGCGAAGAAGCTGATGTTCAAACGATTCGGGCCGCGTTGCTTCTTCAGCCCAGGTCCGCTCGATTTTGGGCACGTGGGCCTACTGGACGATCGATCCG
Organism: uncultured Sandaracinaceae bacterium; assembly: GCA_964476875.1. GTDB lineage: Bacteria > Myxococcota_A > Polyangia > Polyangiales > Houyiibacteriaceae > SG8-38. The sequence goes on from CAYZDM010000097.1 coordinate 6,948, forward strand.
AAACCGGCGGTGTGGTGCTGCACGCAATCGATCTCACGGGCGATATCTCGTGGAGCGAACCGATCCAGGGCCGGGGCGCGAAGGTGATGGTGGCGCCGTGACGGCGCGGCGGGTTGCCGTGTACGGCGGAAGCTTCGACCCACCACACTTAGGTCACGTCCTGTCCGTCGCGTGGGCTTTATCAGCCGCGGAGGTCGACGCCGTCCATATCATCCCGACTTGGAAGCACGCGTTCGACAAGGATCACGGGGCGTCTTTCGAGGAGCGTCTTTCGATGTGCGATCTCGCGTTTTCGATGTTCCGAGCAGTGGATGTCACCGACATCGAGCGACGACTCGGCGGGGTCAGCCGAACGCTCCACACGCTCGAGGCGCTTCAAAACGAGCATCCCGACGCACGGTTCCGCCTACTTGTCGGCGCAGACGTCCTGCCCACGACCGATCGCTGGCACCGCTGGGACGAGATCGTGAGCATCGCACCACCACTGGTGGTCGGCCGAGAGGGCTCGCCGATTCCCGAGGGTTGCCCGATCACGATTCCTGACATCAACTCCACCGCAGTTCGTTCACGGCTTGCCGATGGCGAAGACATCGGAGGCTTGGTGCCGACGAGTGTGCGCGAACATATCAGGTCGCGTGGCCTCTACCTGGGCACCGGATGAACATCCTGATCATTGGGCGCGGTCGGGTCGGTCGAGGCCTTCGACGTTCCTTGGAATCTGCGGCGGCATATCCCGTGGTCGCGGTGGGTCGCCATTGGAAGCGCTCGAACGTGAAGCACGCGGACGCGCTCATCCTAGCCGTGTCCGACGATTCGATCAGCTTGGTCGCCGAACAGATTGCGCCCGACTTAAAGCCAGGCGCGACGGTACTCCATTGCGCCGGCGCTCGAGGACCCGAGGCGCTCGGGGCTTGCAAGGCGCGCGGCGCCGCCGTTGGAGTCATGCACCCGCTCGTTTCGTTTCCAAGCACACGCGACAACCCGAGCCTCGAGGGGACGACCTTCACGGTCAACGGTTCCCGACGAGCCGTGGCAGCGAGCCGTCGGATAGCGCGAGCGTGTGGGGCGCGTGTCGTCGTCGCCGAGACCAGCAACCCTGCGTACCACGCGGCCGCCGCGCTGGCCGCCAACGGTGCCGCCGCGTTGGCATTCGTCTCGGTCGGTGTCCTTGAGCACATCGGCTTTGACAAGCGCGCGGCCGAGCGCGCGATCGGCGGGTTGTTGAAGAGCGTGGGCGAGAACGTTCAGCACGTCGGCGTGCCC
>CAYZDM010000098.1:0-8152 GCA_964476875.1 uncultured Sandaracinaceae bacterium
ATGTCGTGGCCACCTATCGCGAACACGGCCATGCGCTCGTTCGGGGAATCCCGGAGGGCGAGATCATGGCCGAGATGTACGGCAAAGCCAACGGCTGTTCTGGCGGCCGTGGGGGCTCCATGCATCTATTCTCGGTTGACCGTGGTTTCTTCGGCGGCCATGCCATCGTCGGTGGTGGGCTACCGATCGCGGTCGGCCTTGCGCTCGCCGACAAGATGAAGGGTATATCGCGCGTGACTGCGTGCTTCTTTGGCGACGGCGCGACCGACGAGGGTGAGTTTCACGAGTCGCTCAATCTTGCCGCATTGTGGAAACTGCCGGTCCTCTTCCTCTGCGAGAACAACCAGTACGCGATGGGCACCGCTCTTGATCGCCACGTTTCCGATCGCGACATTGCGAACAACCCGCCCGCGTATGGCGTTCATTCGGAGACGGTCAACGGGATGGATGTCGTCGCAGTCGAGCGCGTCGTCCACAATGCCGCCGAGTCGGTCCGTGAGACGGGTGAGCCCCGTTTCGTCGAGCTCCTGACCTACCGCTTCCGAGCGCACTCGATGTACGACGCGGAGCTCTATCGATCGAAGAAAGAAGTCGAGGATTGGAAGAAGCTCGACCCGATCGAACTGCTCAAGGACCGCGCGCTCACAGCGGGTTTGATTACCGAGGGGGACATCGAGAAGATCGAGGAGGACGTTGCGGAGGAAATCGAACAGGCTGTCGAGTTTGCCGAGCAGGGAGAATGGGAGTCAATCGACGATCTGGCTCGTCATGTGTATGCGAGGGATGTGTCGTGACGACGTATCGAGAGGCAATTGGTGTCGCTCTCCGTCGGCTCCTCCGCGAGGACTCGAGGGTTTTCCTGATGGGGGAGGACGTTGGCCGGTACGGTGGTGCGTATGCCGTAAGCAAAGGCCTCCTCGAAGAGTTCGGTGAGGATCGGATTCGCGACACCCCGCTTTGTGAGTCGACCTTCGTGGGCGCCGGTATCGGGGCGGCGCTCGGTGGGATGCGTCCCATCGTCGAGGTCATGACCGTCAACTTCAGCTTGCTCGCCCTCGACCAGGTTGTGAACAACGCCGCAACGATGCGCTACATGTCCGGCGGGCAGTTTGAAGTCCCGATCGCGGTGAGGATGGCGACGGGAGCGGGCAAACAGATCGCGGCACAGCACTCGCACAGCCTCGAGAATTGGTATGCGCACGTGCCCGGGATCAAAGTGCTCTCGCCAGCGTCCGTGCAGGACGCGCACGACATGTTGCTTGCAGCAGTCGAGGATCCCGACCCGGTCTTCATTTTCGAGCATCAGATGCTGTACGGGATCGAGGGGCCGTTCGATCCGAATGCGACGCCATCATCACCCTGGAAGGCCGCGATTCGGCGATCGGGAAACGACGTGACGCTGATCGCGTACGGCGGCTCCGTTTACAAGGCGCAGACCGCGGCCGAGGAGCTCGAAAAGGAAGGGATCAGCGCGGAAGTCATCGACCTGCGAACCCTCCGTCCGTTGGACCTCTCCACGATCATCGAAAGCGTTTCGCGTACCCATCGTGCGGTCGTCATCGACGAAGCCTGGAAAACGGGGAGCCTGGCGTCTGAGATCAGTGCGACGTTGGCCGAGGAGGCGTTCTACGAGCTGGACGCACCGATCGCGCGGGTATGCTCGCTCGAGGTTCCCATTCCGTACGCCAAGCACCTCGAGGATGCGGCGCTCCCGCAAGTCCCCGCGATCGTCGAAGCGGCAAAAAGGAGCGTGCGCGATGGTTGAGTTCGTCATGCCCTCACTCGGCGCGGACATGACCGCAGGCACCCTCGCGAAGTGGCTGCTGAGCGTCGGAGATAGCGTGACGCAGGGAGACATCATTGCCGAGGTCGAAACCGACAAGGGCACCATCGAGGTCGAAGTGTTTGCCAGCGGGGTGATCGAGGCGCTGTTGGTGGAAGAGGGAGAGAAGGTCCCGGTGGGGACGCCCCTCGCCAACATCGGAGGAGGGTCAGCAGCAGTGTCAGTGCCAGCGTCGGTGCCAGCGGCAGTGTCGGTGCCAGCGCAAGTACCAGCGTCTCCTGCGATCATGACTGTGGGCGGTGGTGGGGATTTGGATGGGCCCATGGCGTCTCCTGCCGTTCGGCGTCGCGCGCATGAGCTCGATGTGTCGTTGGATACCCTCAAGGGCACGGGTGAGCACGGTCGGATCACGCGGGAGGATGTCGAGCGGAAAGTTCTGCCAAACGCAGTGCCTCCTCGTTCGGGCGATCGAGTGCGAATCTCTCCCTATGCGAAGCGGCTCGCCCAGCAACGGCAGATCGACCTCACCAAAGTCCATGGCACAGGCCCCAGCGCCGCGATTCGGGCGCGTGACCTGGACCGGGTGCCGGCGCCGCCCACGGCGACTTCGTCGAAGGAGCGAATGCAACGGACGATTGCGGCGGCCATGACCCGGTCCAACGACGAGATCCCGCACTACTATGTCGAGCACACGATCGATATGGGCCCAGGTCTCGATTGGTTGCGTGCCAAGAATGCGACCTTGAGCGTGAACGAGCGACTGGTGTCCGGAGTGTTGTTTCTCCGGGCGGTTGCGCGCGCGTTGCGGAAGCATTCGCAGCTCAACGCCACTTGGCAGTCGGGCGAGCTGGTGCGAAGTGATGGCGTCCACGTGGGCCTCGCGGTTTCGCTGCGTGGTGGTGGGCTCGTAGCACCCGCCCTTCGCAACGCCGATCAGGGCAGCATTCTGGACTTGATGGTTCGGATGACCGATCTCGTCAGTCGGGCGCGCACTGGCACGTTGCGCAGTTCCGAAATGACCTCGGCGACGATCACGCTGACTTCCCTCGGAGAGCGTGGGGTGGAAAGCGTGACGCCCATCATCTTTCCGCCTCAGGTCGCCATCGTTGGCTTCGGCACGATCGTCACACGACCGTGGGTCGTCGACGACCATGTCGTTGCGCGTCCAGTGGTTAGGGCAACACTCGGTGCCGACCATCGAGTGAGCAGTGGGCACCAGGGCGCTCGACTCCTCAATGCGATCGATCGCCTACTGCAACAGCCGGAGAAGCTATGAATCGTGATGAAATACGTTCGACTCTGTTGGCGTGCCTGTCCGATGTCGCTCCTGAGATCGCCGAAGAAGAGGTCGAAGACGACGTCGATCTACGCGACGAGATCGACCTGGATTCCATGGACATCCTACGCTGGGTCCAAGGGATTAACAAAGCCCTCGGTGTCGAGATCCCCGAAGAAGACTATGGAAAGATAGCGAGCCTCGGAGACGCCATCGACTATGTTGCAGGCCGTATCTGACGGGACGCCTTGGGCGTCCGAAAAGGACCAGGTGCTCCTCGAGCTCGGCGTCCGAGCGGACGGGGGGCTCACCGCAAGGGAGGCGCAAGCTCGTTTGGAGCGTTTCGGTCCGAATGTCCTCACCGATTTTCAAGCGACGTCGTGGCTGACGATCTTGTGGAGGCAGCTTCGAAGTTTCATCATGTTCCTGCTTGCGGCCGGCGCCGCCCTTTCGTTCGCTCTGGGGGATCTCCTCGCGGGCGTTGCGATCGTAGCTGTGATCGTGATCAACACGATGATCGGTTTCGTTACCGAGCTGCGGGCCGTTCGATCCACGGAAGCGTTGCGAGAGCTTGGAAGCACCGAGACCACGGTTCGGCGGGGCGGCGTGGTGCGACGCTTGCCGGCGCAAGGACTCGTGCCTGGCGACGTCGTCTTGTTCGAAGGAGGCGATATCGTCACCGCAGACATTCGAATTCTCACCGCCTCTCGGATCGAAGTCGACGAATCGATGCTGACCGGGGAGTCCGTCCCCGTCGAGAAGAAGACGGACGTGCTGCCCGCCGCCACGGTCATCGCCAATCGGACTAATATGCTGTTCAAGGGCACTTCGGTCGCCAAGGGGAGTGCCGGTGGCGTGGTGGTTTCGACAGGGATGGACACCGAGCTCGGGCGGATCACCGCCTTGGTGCAAACTGCGTCCGACCGGAAAACACCGCTCGAAGAGCGGATAGACTCGCTCGGTCGCGTCATGGGTTGGCTCTGCATTGGACTGGTCATCGTGATCGGCATCCTAGGGGCGATCAGTGGCAAGGATACGGCCGAAGTCATCAAGACTGCGATTGCTCTTGCCGTCGCGACCGTGCCCGAGGGGTTACCGATCGTGGCGACGCTCGCGCTGGCACGTGGCGTTCTCCGAATGGCCCGACGAAACGCACTCGTCGAACATCTCTCGGCTGTGGAGACCCTCGGATCGACCAGTGTGATCCTCTCCGACAAGACCGGAACCCTGACCGAGAACCGGATGGCGGTGACCGACGTGGTCGTTGCCGATCACGAAGGGCGTCCGGCGGCGACGGCGATCCCGGTGTTCGCGGAGGCAACCGACGTCGGCGAGGGTGTGCGTGGGTTGGTGACCGCAGCGGCCCTATGCAGTGATGCCTCGGTTAGCAGCGACGAAGACGGCCGCCAGGTGGGCGTGGGCGATCCGATGGAGGTGGCGTTGTTGGTTGCCCTCGATCGAGTTGGCCTCGACCGTGAACACGTCCTCCTGCGGGAGCCGAGACTCTCAGAAGACGCGTTCGATCCCGAGACCAAGATGATGGCGACCTTTCATCGACATGGGGATCGTACTCGAATCATCGTGAAGGGTGCTCCCGAAGCCGTTCTTGCGGCATGTCGTTTTGTTCGAAACCCGTCCGACACCACCGCTTTCAACGAAGCGCAACTCGAATCGTGGCGGGCTGAGAATCGACGATTGGCTGCGGAGGGGCTTCGAATGTTGGCGGTCGCTGATCGCTTCGCGGAGTCTCCGACCGACTCCTATCGCGACCTCACTCTGCTCGGCTTGATTGCGCTATCCGACCCTCCGCGCGTCGACGTCGTCCAATCGATCGAGCATTGCCACGCCGCGGGAGTTGACGTCGTGATGGTGACCGGGGACCAAGGTCCCACCGCTGAGCACATCGCCGCGTCCGTGAAGCTCATCCATGAGCGCCACAAGGGCCAGGCGGTGACCGGCACGGAGTTGCAGGCCCTGCTGGAGGGCGGAGAGGCTGCCAAGGAGAAGCTAAGATCGACGCACGTGTTCGCCAGAACCGACCCCGAGCAAAAGCTCCAACTCTTGTCCTTCTTTCAAGGGCAGGGAGAAGTCGTCGCCATGATAGGCGATGGCGTAAACGACGCGCCCGCGCTGAGACAATCAGACATCGGCGTCGCGATGGGGAAACGGGGCACCCAGGTTGCTCGCGAAGCTGCCGACATGGTTCTTCAAGACGATCACTTCTCGACCATCGTAGTCGCGATTCGAGAAGGGAGGATCATCTTTCGGAACATCCGGAACTCCGTGTTCTATCTCCTGTCTTGCAACCTGAGTGAGATCATCACCGTGGGCTTAGCGGCGGCTGTGAACGTGCCACTTCCCATCCTTCCGATGCAGATTCTGTTCCTGAACCTGGTCACCGATGTGTTTCCCGCGCTGGCCTTGGGTGTCGGCGAGAGCGGTCCGTACATCATGAGTCATCCGCCTCGACCGAAGAGCGAGCCGCTCTTGACGGCGCGGCATTGGGTGAGGTTGGTGGGGTACGGGCTCGTCATGAGCGCCGCCGTACTTGCGGGGCTCGGGATCGCGCTCTTTGGCTTTGAAATGGAGGTGAAACGAGCTGTCACGGTGTCCTTCCTGATTCTTGCGGGCGCCCAGCTGGGTCACGTGTTCAACATGGTCTCGTCTAGGTCGGGGTTCGTGTTCAACGAAGTGACGCGCAACCCCTGGATTTGGGGCGCGCTCGTTCTATGCATCGGTTTGTTGATCGCAGCCGTATACGTCCCGGTCTTGTCGGAGGTGCTCGGGACGGAGGAACCGGGGAAGAACGGGTGGATGCTCGTATTGACATTGAGCCTTGCGCCGACAGTGGTCGGCCAGGGTCTGCGTGGAGCAGGACGGATCGCGAGACGGCTTCGCAGCTAGACCTCCAGTGCGAGAATCTGATGGATCCTAGCCGTAGAGGGCGACGACCACGAGCGTGGCCGCATAGGCGCTCAACAGCACGATGGCGTCGGGCTCCAGCCTCCTCATGCGTGTCTCCGACTCGCCCACAATGGCAGCCACAGCGATCGCCATGAGTAAGATGGCACCCAGCGCAGACAGGATCTGTGTCGGTGCGACAGCCGCGAGGATGGGACCCTCCGTGTAGGCGATGTCGGCGAACAGGAGCACGCTCATGTTTGCGACGTTGCTTCCAAAGAGATTTCCTACCGCCATGTCGTAGGCCCCAATTCGAATCGATGCGATCGAAGCGATGAGTTCAGGTAGCGAGGTGGTGATCGCCAGAATCGCAACGCCCAGAAAGGTCTGAGCGATGCCGGTTGCATCGGCGACGGCCTTTACGCTGAGGGTGACGAGCGGCGCGATGACCAGAATCACGAGTGCCGCCGCTCCGAAACGCGCCCAGAGACTTGCCAACGATCGTTGGGCGGCCTCTTCGCTCCATCCGATGGGCCTCTGGATTGGAATCTGAGGCGCTTCGACGCCGGGCCGCGCCACGAGTGGCATGCGGTGGAACCACGCAATCGACACGACACAGAGGATGGCGATCAGAATGGGTGTGAGACCGACCCATCCGACCTTGAGATCGGATTGCGTGAAGATGCTCAGCGCAGCCATCGAGGTGAGCGCGATGGCGACCGCGGCTACGCGAGCGTGGCCAAGCTCAACCGAAGGCCAAACCCTCCCGCGGTAGAGCAGGTCGATGATCGCGAGGATGGCCATATTCGCCATCGAGGAGCCAAACAGAGTTCCGACCGCGAGATCGGGTGCTCCCGCCCTGGCCGCGGTGATCTCGGCGACGAGCTCGGGCAGCGAGGTCGCAAACGCCAACATCAGCGTGCCGACGAAGAGCCGGCTCATCTTCATGCGCTCGGCGATCTGATCCGCATAGCCCGCCAGCGCAGAGCCGGCCCACACCAGGACGGACGCGCCCACAAGAAAGACCACGCAGGCCGGCCACAAGCTCATACGGTTCCTCATACCACGACAGGAACAGGATTCGGACACCCCACTCGGGGGGAGCTTCCAAAGAAACGCGGGGGATTCCCGTCGCAGCGGGATGGCGCGCTCAGAAAGCCCGCACGATCGCGCGGTGGCCGATTTCGCAAGGCAGCTCGCGGCCAAGCTGCAGCATGCGCGCACTCAGAACCTATACGAACGACTGGTGCTGGTCGCCCCGCCAACCTTCTTGCCGTCAGCGATGAGAAAGAACTCGCGAAGCGCCTCGGTGAGGTCATGATCGCTTGAACGAAGTGGAGCGAGGGGTTCGGGCTCTCTTGCGCGTGTTTCGATCTGCTGGTTTGATGCGGCTGTGGAACCTCAGCCGCCCACAATCACCAACACGCAGATCGCGGACATTCTCCAGCAAGTGGCTGACCGCCTCGAGGCACAGCGCGCCAACATCTATCGAATCGACTCGTACCGGGCCGGGGCCTCGGTGGTTCGGCGCCACCAGACGAGCGTTCAGGACCTGGCGCTAGACGAAGGCCGTGCGGGTCTCGATGCGTTACCGCAAATCGGATCGAGTCTCTCCGGCTCGATCGAAGAAATCGCGCACACGGGACGGCTGCGCTTGCTTCAGCGCCTCGATGGTAAGCTGTCCCCGGTCGAGCTGTTCAAAACGGTTCCAGGGATCGGCGAAGAACTTGCCGAGCGGATCCATCGAGAGCTCGACATCGACACGCTCGAGGCACTTGAAGTAGCCGCGCACGATGGGCGGCTCGATGCGGTTGCCGGCTTTGGCCCCCGCCGCCTCGAAGCAATACGCGATATCTTGGCGACGATGCTCTCGCGGTCCTCCCGCGGGAGAGCCCGTAGGTTCGAGGAGCTAAGGCAGGCGGGCGCTCCAGTCAACGCGCTCGAAATGCCTGAGGCGAGACCGGATGTCAGCCTTTTGCTCGAGGTTGATCGACGATACCGAGAGCAAGTCGAAACGGAAGAACTCCCTCGAATCGCACCCCTGCGGAACAACCCCGACGGCGCCGCTTGGCTACCGATCCTCCACACCTATGAAGATGGCTGGCACTTCACCGCGCTGTTCTCCAACACCGACCGAGCCCACGAGCTAGGCCGCGTCCGCGATTGGGTGGTGATCTACTTCGAGCGCGACG
>CAYZDM010000099.1:0-8133 GCA_964476875.1 uncultured Sandaracinaceae bacterium
TGGCCGGACACCGGCAAGATGATCTTGCTGAGCTCGCCGTCCTGTCGAACCAAGTAGACGAGGGCCCGCTGCGGGTCGAGCGTTGGATCCGCGCCTTGGACATACGCCCCGGTCGCGAGATCGATGACGCGGCGTTCGACGCTTCCGTACAGCTCGTTGACGTCCGAGTCCGGCTCCAAGAGGCCCGCGACTTCCAGGATGTTTCGACGCATGTCGAGGAGAGCGTTGGCCACCTGCCGGGGCTTCAGCAGAATCGCCGCCGAGGCCACGAGCGAAGAACACACCAAGCTGACGAGAAAGGCCACGAGCAGCGTCCGTGCGACCGTCTCCGTGGCGCCGCCACGCTCTTTCAAATCGTCAGACACCGCGTCGTATCCTCCGCGCGATGTTGGCGCGCATGACGAAATGGTCGATTGTGGGTGCGAACACGTTGGCGAACAAGATTGCGAGCATGATCCCTTCGGGGAATGCGACGTTGACCACGCGGATCACCACCGTGATCGAGCCGACCAGTGCGCCGAAGATCCACCTCCCGGGGTTGGTCACGCACGCGGTGACGGGGTCCGTTGCCATGAAGACCATTCCGAATGCGAAGCCGCCAAGGACCAAGTGCCAATACCACGGCATTGCGAACATCGGGTTGTCCGCGGAGCCTACGGTGTTGAAGAGCATCGCAGTGACCACCATACCGAGCATGACGCCGGCCATGATTCGCCACGATGCAACCCCGGTGTAGACGATGAACACAGCGCCGAGAAGGCAGGCCACGGCCGAGGTTTCCCCAATCGACCCTTGAATGGGACCGAGGAACGCGTCCATCCATGTGACTCCCTGCGCGAGGATCCCCGGCACCCCTTCTTCCGCGCCAATCGCCAGTGGCGTAGCGCCCGTCACGACGTCGATCGGAGGAGTCCACACGGATTCACCGGACATCTCGACTGGATACGCGAAGTACAGAAACGCCCGCCCCGCGAGCGCAGGGTTCATGAAATTTTTTCCGGTTCCGCCAAAAACCTCTTTGGCGATCACGACGCCGAACGATATCCCAAGCGCGACGTGCCAAAGGGGAGTCGTTGCGGGAAGCGTCAGCGCGTACAGGATCGATGTAACGAAGAAGCCTTCGTTGATCTCGTGATTGCGAACTCCGGCAAACAGAATCTCCCAGAACCCGCCGGCAAGGAGTGTCACCGCGTAGATGGGCACGAAGAACAACATCCCATCGAACGTCGCCGCCGCGATGCTGGTCGGTTCCCCGAGCGCGAGACTCGCCTGGTACCCGGTGTTCCACATGCCGACGAACGCGCATGGCAACACGCCAATCACCACCAACCCCATCACCCGCTTGAGATTGATCGCGTCGCGAACATGCGGGGCATGACGCGATACGTCGGGGGGCGAATAGAGGAGAGTGTCGACCATCTCGTAGATCGCCTCGTACCGCTCGAACCGGCCGCTCTTCTCGAAGTGCGGTCCGAGCTTGTCCAGAAGTCTGCGAAGCGGGCCCATCAGCCTTCCTTCTCGATCAGGTCCAGGGTGGCGCGCAGGAACGGCCCGTACTCGTACTTGCTGCAGCAGACGAAGGAGCATAGCGCCAGGTCTTCCTCGGCGAGCTCTAGGCAGCCAAGCGCTCGCGCGGTTTCGACATCTTGGACGATGAGCGCCTTCAAGAGTGGCGCGGGCAGCATGTCGAGCGGCATCACATTCTCGAAATTGCCAATGGGAATCATCGCTCGCGGACTGCCGTGCTGGGAAGTGGTGAGCGAAAAGCGGTGCTTCCGCGAGCGAAGCGCGGACACGAACACGCGGATCGCGGAGTAGGCGTCAAAGCCGGGTGACAGCCACTCGAGGAAGCGTCGTTCACGGTCCTCCCGAAGCACGCTCACCTGAAGATCATACGGGCCGAGGTATCGCGCGCGCCCAGCGGCACGGCGTCCGCCGAGAATCGAACCGGAGACCACCCGGCGCTCGTTCCCTTCGATCTCATTCTTCAACAGATCCTCGGTGCTCGCTCCGATTCGTGTTCGCAATAGCCTCGGCCGCCGCGCGACAGGACCACCGACCGCGATGACTCGCTCAGTCGACAATCGGCCGGTCGTGAACAGGGCGCCGATCGCGATGACGTCTTGGTAGTTCAGGTGCCAGACCGACTTGTGATCGCTGACCGGATCGAGGAAGTGAATGTGCGTGCCGGGAAGCCCAGCGGGATGCGGCCCGTCGAACACGACGGAAGTCACCGAATCCAGCTTCGGTAGCTCGAATTCGGGGCCCGGAGCTCGGCAAACGTAAACCGCCCCGTCCGTCAGCCTGCTGATGGCCGCCACGCCGTCGGAGAATGCGCGCGAACGTTCGTCGATGACGACCCGCGGGTCGCCGCTGAGAGGGTTGGTGTCGATCGCGGTGACGAAGATCGAATGGGGCGACGTGTCTGACAGAGGCACTCCACCAAATGGCCGTGCCCGAAATGCGGTCCACAGACCGGACCCGAGCAGCGTCTCTCGAACTCGTTCCCGATCGAGCGTCGCCAGCGCGCCGCGATCATGCGACGGAAACCTCTCCTGCTCATCCCCCTCGAGCCGAATCACCAGCGACTGCAGTGCCCGGCGTTCCCCGCGATGAATCGCAACCACTTCGCCTGTCCCAGGAGACGTGAAGCGTACCGCGGGATCATCCTTGCTGGTGAGCACCGCTTGCCCGAGGCGAACCCGATCGCCTACCTTCACCAACAGATTTGGTCGAAGACCGCGGTAGTCCGCTGCGACCAGTGCCACCCAGCCCACGTCGTGGGCATCGTGGATGCGCTGCTCGGGCGCCCCCAAGATGGGAATGTCTAGCCCTCTTCGAATCCTGATCAGCATCGGAACTCCCCGGAGTCTAGCCCAGTCGAGGGACGGGACGGTATCACGATCGAGGTGTAACGGATCACCCGGACGTGGTACGAGTCGAGCATGCGCTGGTTGGCATTAGTGTGCATCGTTGCTTCCTTGGGAAGCTGCAAGGAAGAGCAGTATTTCATTCCCGGTACGGGAACGCTGCCTGATTGCAGCGAGGCGCCGGACGTCGATCTCAACGGCACAGTCTGGTTCGACCAGGGAACGGTACTGATTCTCACCACCGGATGCGCGGACGCCGAGCCCGATGCGATGTTCGTCTCGTGCGCCCTCAATTGGGTATTCACGCAGAACGGCAACGAGGTAGGCATCGTGGTCGATGAAGAGTACCGCATCGAAGGCCGGGTTTGCGGGGACCAATTGTACCTTCGCGGAGGCTGGTGGCTGCCTGTCCAAGACGAGGGCATGTGCACCTACGACGAGGACTCCGCCGCAGAAGTGGGCATCCAAGCGGAGGGCAACGTGCTGACGTTCATCCCCGCCGATGGCCAGAACGGGGCGCAGATGTCGGGCACCCTGAGCGTTCGGGGTGCTTGCAGCGCCGAGTACGAAGTCACGTTCGGTCCGCTGCTAGGGTTCTAGCGTTTCCTGGAGGACGCGCAGCAAGTCGACGTAGCTCACGATGCCTAGCAAATCGCCGGTGTCGAGGTCGGCAACTGGAATGGCTCCAACCCGATGTAGGAGCAGCAGCTCGAGCACGTCTCGTATGCTGGTCTCGGGATCGACCTTGACCGGGCTCGTGTTCATGAAGCTACCCACAGTCGAGGAACGCGCACCCTCCACGGCTTCGATCGCCTCATCCTCCGAGGCTTCGGTGAAACCTCGAAGGTCGCGGTCGCTGATAATTCCGACCAACTCGCGGCCACGGACCACCGGCAGATGGCGGACGTCGAGCTCATAAATCAGGCCGAGCGCCTCAGCCACCGACATGAGCTCAGTCGCAGTCACGGGGTTTTCGGTCATGATGTCTTTTGCAAGCACGAGCTTCTCCTCTCCAATGCATCCGCAACGGAGCTAGAACATGGGGAATGGCAGAGTCGGCTCCACCGCCTTGAAATCCTGAATGATCTTTAGCGTGGTGACCACTGCAATCAGCGAACAAAGATTTGCCGCGACGAGGCTCCAGCCCATGAGGCGGAGTCGACGGGCGGTCGGCTGAAGAATCGCCATGGTGAGCACCACCACTGCAACCGGCACCGCCGCTGCCAGGACCCACAGGCTAACTTGGGAGCCGTAGGGCGCTGCCACTCCCACGGCGATGACGAACAGACACACCGACACCAAAAGCCCACGTTTGAAACGAACGCGCCCGAAATCCTCTTCGGTCTTCGACTTGGTACGGCCGACGGTCAGGCGCACGACGGCCGTTCCCAACAAAGAGGTGATCAGCCAAATCAGCGCGACCGCAAGGGTGGCAATCAGGCCAAGACCCGCCGAAAGCCCGAGTGGAATGGCGATAGAGGAGAGAGTTGAGGCCGCGAGTGCTTCACCGACCATGCTCCGTTCGCGCCCTTGCACTGCCAGCATGATGAGCGCGACACCGAGTAGAAGCGGTACCCCGACTGCAAACTGAGCGGCGGCAGGCGCCAGTAGGAGACCTGCAATACCAGCGCCGAACCCGATCGACAGAAAGATCAGAAGCGCGCGTTTGGCGCGATTTGACTCCTCCCGTTTCGCACGGTTCCCTCGCTGCCCAACCAACACCAGAAGCGGCTCGTTCGCTAGGAAACACGCAATCGCGCCGATGGCGAGCAGCCAGGTCGAAGTCGTCGGGAACCCGCCTAGAAAGACGGTGACGATCGGGAACAAGAGCTCCGCGTAGGCGCCGTGCTCGCGGGGGATCATCTTGCGTTGTGCGGTGCCCATGGGTACCTGGAGATAGCACTGGTTGCCGCACGATCCATCGCATTTTCTGCGCACCGAAAAGGCCGTCACGCAATACGTTCGTATTCGGGTATAAGTGGACCCGCGATGGCGTGGCGTAGGGGTTGCAGCGTGACTGGCTCGATGTTCGACCCTAAGGGGGCGGCATGTGGACAGCGATAGTCGTCGGGGCCGCAGCGGGCCTCGCATCGGTTCCGCATTGCACCGCCATGTGTGGACCACTGGCAGCGTACGCGTGCAGTGGCCGACCGGGTGCGTCCGGCCAAAGTCGCTACCAGCTCGGGCGGTTCATCAGCTATTCGGTGCTCGGCGCGATCGCCGGAGCGATTGGCGGCGCCACAGCTGTCAGCCTGCCGCACGCGTGGGGCAGCGCTCTATTGAGTTGGTCGCTTGCCCTCGGCCTCGGTTTGGCGGCAGTGCGCTTGTGGCGCCAGCCCAATCAGCCGCTGGTGACCCTGCGAACCAAGGGCAATGAGTCTAAGCCTTCTGCCGTATCCCGCGCGCTCGGAGGGTTGGGCCGACATCCGTTCTTCGTTGGCCTGGGCACGGCACTGCTTCCGTGCGGCGCATTGGCGGCCGCGGTGTTGATCGCGGCATCCACCGGGTCGGCAATGCTCGGGTCGTTGAGCATGCTGGCGTTCGCGGTGGTCAGCGGCGTGGGCTTGGTCGCGGCGACTTGGGTGTTCGAGCGATTCGCCCGACGCCCTAAGCCCGGTACCGCCCGTGTGCTGGCCGCGGTGCTCGCGCTCGGTTCGATACTGTTCGTGATTCGCCCGGTTCATGCCTTACGCACCGGGGACACCTCGTCGTGCCACGCGCCCGCGGGCGATCCACACGACCACCCCGCACACCCGCACCACTCCGATACACCGTGACCCTCCCCCAGCCAGTCGTTTGCGATCCGCCCGAACGGCAAGCTCTGCCGTCGGTGTCCCGTTGCGCCCACTGCGCACAGCCCTTGGTCAGCGAGACCTTCGCCCCATATTGCTGCCGCGGCTGTCGCGCGGTTAACGCCATTCTGACCAAGGCAGGCCTCACGCGGTACTACGAGCTTCGACGCGGCCCGGGGCTTCCGCCAGCGGATCTAGAGTCGAGACGCATCGATCACAAATGGCTCGAAGTGGTCGAGGAAGCGCGCGCTTCCGACGATGGCGTCACCCGCGTGGAACTCGACATTCAAGGCATCCATTGTGCCGCGTGCGTGTGGCTGATCGAGGAGCTCTTTCGGAGACACGGCGGTGCGCGTGCGGGGCTCATGTCGATCAACCCTGCTCTTGGCCGGATCGAGCTACGAGTCGCCCCCAGCTTCGAGCTTTCGGTCTGGGTCAACGCAGTCGAGTCGCTTGGATACCTCTTGGGGCCTGCACGGGCGACCGGCGCGCGGCCCTCCGACGATTTGCTGCTCCGCGTCGGCATCTGCGCGGCACTGGCGGGCAACGTCATGCTTTTCGCCGCCGCGATTTACCTAGGTCTAACGGAAGGCCCCATCTACGAGTTGCTCAACCAGCTGAGCTACGCGGCCGGGGTCCTTGCTGTTCTGATTGGTGGCTCCGTCTTCATCGGATCCGCAGTCAGAGCGATCCGGCAGCGAGTGCTTCACCTCGACGTCCCGATCGCGCTGGGCATCGTCTTGGCCTTCGCAGGCTCGACGTATTCGTTCTTCTTCGCGTCGGGGCACGCGGCCTATATCGATACGCTCACCGTGTTCGTTTCATTGATGTTGGCGGGCCGTTGGCTTCAACAACGAATGCTCGAACGTAATCGCGCGCAGCTTCTCGCCGACGACGGCACCGAAAGCCTGCTGACACGAGAGGTCAAAGATGGCGTCGTGCGTATCGTGCATTGCATCGCGGTGCGTAAGGGAGACCGACTACTGATCGCGCCGGGGGACCTCGTGCCCGTAGAGATCCGTGTGCTCGATCACGCAGCGAGTTGCTCGCTCGACTGGATCGATGGCGAAAGCCGACCACGCCGCTTCGAACGCGGAGATGCGCTACCCGCCGGCGCGTTCAATGTCGGCACGCGGGCATTTTCGGGGATCGCCACGACCGATTTCGCCGCCTCGTCGCTCGTAGGGTTGCTCGGCCGAGATCCAGCCTCCAAAGGCGACGGTCCGCTGGCGACCCTATGGTGGTCGCAGCTATCCCGATTCTACGTCATCGGCGTGGTGGCCCTCGCGACGACCGGAGTCAGCTACTGGTGGTGGCGCACGGGGCAACCGCTTCGCGCCATCGAGGTAGGGACCGCAGTGTTGGTAGTGACCTGCCCCTGTGCATTCGGGATCGCGGCCCCGCTTGCCTACGAGCTCGTACTCACCCAGCTGCGCCGCGCCGGCATCTTCGTCCGTGTCGGCGATTTCCTCGACCGAGCCCGAGGAATGACCCGGGTGGTGTTCGACAAAACCGGAACACTCACCACGGGGATGCTCGAAGTCACGAATCCAGCCGCCCTCGAAACCCTCTCGGAGAAAGAGATTCGCGTCCTCTACAGCATGGCGGCACGCAGCGCGCACCCAAAGAGCGTCGCCGTGCGCCGCGCACTCGAAGGCCACAGGGCGGCGCGCTTGGAGGAGCTCGAGGTCGAGGAACAGACCGGATACGGGATGCACGCAGAGGATCACGGACGCTCATACCGATTGGGGGCGCCCACATGGGCGGCATCCACATCCGCCACTGACGGCGACGTGGTGTTCTCGGTGGACGGCAGGCTCCTTGCGGGCCTCCACACCGACGAACAGCTGCGACCCGGAGCGCGAGACGAGATTCGCAAGCTCGAAGACGACGGCTACGAGCTCGCCATCCTGAGCGGTGACACGCCGTCGCGGGTCGTCGCCCTTGGCGCGAACCTCGGGATGCGTGCGGAGGTCTGCATTGGTGGCCACGACCCAGAACGAAAGGCCGCGTATGTGCGGGCGCACGAACCGGCACGAACCTTGCTGGTGGGGGATGGATTGAACGATCAGGTGGCGATGAGAGAAGCCGCTTGTTCGGGAACCCCAGCAGTGAATCGACCGTTCATGGCCTCACGATGTGACTTCTACTTCGTGTCCCCCGGGTTGCATCCGGTGGCGCAAGTTCTGCGTGCCTCTGACATGCTCGCGCACGTGGTTCACCGCATCCTTGCGTTCGCAATCGCTTACAACTTGGTCGCCGTATCGCTAGCGATGGGCGGGTTGATGAAGCCTTGGGTCGCGGCTGTGCTAATGCCGCTCAGCTCTCTCGCCACACTCGCGTACACCGTGATGATGCTGTCGCGAAAAGGACTCCAATGGAGATCTTGATCTTACTCATTTTCGTTTGCGTGATGCTGGTTGGTGCCGCAGTGGCGTTCTTCGCGTGGACAGTGCGGCAAGGCACGTTCG
>CAYZDM010000100.1:0-8127 GCA_964476875.1 uncultured Sandaracinaceae bacterium
GTAGGTGGCAGTGGCGCGAGCGGCGGCATGGGTGGCGCAGGCGGCAGTGGCGGCAGTGGCGCGAGCGGCGGCGCAGGCGGCAGTGGTGGTGCGGGCGGCATGGGTGGCAGCGGCGGGACCGGCGGCGGTGGCATGTGCGAGATCATCGTCACGCTCAACGAGTCCTGACGGCCACCTCATTCCGATCCGGCGAACACCCTCGGGGGGGGCTATGCGTCGCTACGGCTTCGCGGCCTCATCGGCTGAGTCTTCACTGGGGCCTTGACCCTCGGCGTCGGCCTCGATGATGTGGAACTCTACGCGGCGGTTTTTCGAAAGCTCAAACTTGGTCCTCGGGTTGGGAATCATCGGCTGGGTTTCGCCGATGCCCTGAGCGACGAGGCGGTCCTCGCTCACTCCGCCCTTGGTGACCAGGTAGCGGACGACCGATTCCGCGCGTCGTTGCGACAGCTTCATGTTGTACGCGGCCGAGCCGGTAGAGTCCGTGTGGCCCTCGACACGGATGCTCGCGATCTCCGGGTGGGCATTGAAGACTTCAGCCACGTTGTCGAGCACCGCATGCGAGCGAGCTTGAAGCTTTGCGCTTTCCAAGTTGAAGTAAATCTTTTCTAGGACCTGGAGCTGGTTGTCTTCGATGACCACGACTTGCTTCTCGGGGCAGCCCTGGTTCTCGACCGGTCCCGGTTCGTCGGGGCAGTTGTCGATTCGGTCGGGCACCCCGTCGCCATCGCGGTCTGGATCGGGACAGCCCTGGTTCTCGGGCGGCCCCGGTTCATCCGGACACGCGTCGTCGACATCGAGAACGCCATCCGCGTCGTTGTCGAAGTCGGGACAGCCATCGTCGTCTTCGAATCCGTCGAAATCTTCCGGGTCATTCGGGCAGGCGTCCAGCTCGTCGACGATGCCGTCCCCATCAGTGTCCACGACGACGGGCTTTTCCTTCTCGGGCATCGTGTAGGCGAACATGCCGATCAGACGCCAATCGGGATTGCCGTAGCCTGCGGTCACGCCGCCGGTGCCGGCGAACCCCACTGTGAGGCCCTTGGGATGCAGATACTTGAAGCCGCCGAGCAGTTCGACTGGAGTCGCTTGTCGTCCCCCAAACCCGCTATCAGAAGCGGCTGCCGTGCGCCCAAACGCTTCGCCGGTAAGCATGAAGCGGTCCTGTCCCAGGAGGACTTGGACGCCGGCACCGAAGGTGAGCTGGTTGCCGAGCGTCAGGGACGGGACGTCTTGTCTGAAGCTTGTCTTGTACCCGACGTTGAGCGGGATCCGAACGTAGTCCCCAGCCTTGAAGGTCCCTAGGGCTTCAAACCATCCCCCGATGTTGGGGCTCTTGCTCGGCTCGCCGAGGTAGTTCTGTTGCGGCCGAGAAGCGGAAGCCGTGTTCGTCGTGATTGTGGCCTGCGCGGCCAGCTGAAAAATATTATCGCGGGTTCCGTACAGCACGCCGCGCGCGCCCAGATACAAGTCGCCCAAACCCCGGCCATTGGGAATCAGACCCTGCTGACCGATTGAACCCAAAAACGCAACCGCCTCATCCGAAAGCCGGTCGTTGAGAACGAAGGTGTACGGCACGTCCATGAAGACCACGAGGCGCTCCCACAAACCGAGACTCCAAGTGAGGTGCCCTGTGAACTGCGACTGCACGAGCTCGAGACGCTGGTCGGGGATGGGGCCGTTTGTCACCTGGAGCTCCATCGTGTTGCGGGAGTAGTCCAGGTAAACCTGGAACCCGAAACGGAGGTGGCCCTGCCCGTCGGCGTTGCTCACCGCGAAGCCATCGGTCGCGAGCTCCGAAGGACGAAACTGGTTGAGGTCGAACTGCGCGGTCGATTGCGCGTCAGCCTCGGAGGCGAGACCAAGCGCGCCGAGCATCATCAGCACGACGGCGAACCGTACTCGTTCGGACCTCTCCGGGCTCATTCTCACGCCAGTTCCCTCGGGCATTGGGGCGCGCGCACGCCCTCAGCAAGACATTCGTTACTTCGTACCATCATTGATTGCCGATACAAAGCACGAACCCCTGACCCCGACGTGGTGCGATTTCAAGCGCGGTTGGAACTGTGGTAGGACGCCCTTCTGAAAGAGGGTGCGTCCATGAGTGATCTGTCTTCCCATCCGCCGTTCGTCGTCACTGGAGCTTCTGGTTACGCCGCCTCTTGGGTGGTTGCGGAGTTGCTCAGTCGCGGTGCCACCGTTCGGGCGACCGTTCGAGATCCGAACAATCAGGCGAAGTGTCAGCATCTGCTCGACATGGCCGAGGCGCTGCCTGGAACTTTGGAGTTGGTGAAGGCCGACCTCCTCGAACCTGGGAGCTTCGATGACGCCATCGCTGGTGCAGGCGTGGTCATTCACACGGCCTCTCCCTTCATCGTGGGAAAGATCAAGAACGCACAATCCCAGTTGATCGAACCGGCCGTCGCGGGAACTAAGAATGTGCTCGGCTCCGTCAACAAGGCGGATTCTGTCGAGAGGGTCGTCCTCACCTCGAGCGTCGCCGCGGTCTGCGGGGATGCCCGAGACCTGGCAGAGGCGCCCCAGGATAGGTTGACCGAAAAAGACTGGAACACGACGAGTTCCGTCGAACATCAACCCTATTCGTACTCCAAGACCATCGCCGAGAAGGCTGCCTGGGACATGCAGCGAGCCCAGAGCCGTTGGACGATGGCGACGATCAACCCAGCTTTCATCCTAGGTCCAAGCAAAACCCCGCGCGCGGATTCCGAGAGCATCAAGTTCGTTAACGACATGCTTCGAGGTGTGTTCAAGATGGGTGCGCCACCTCTGTGCTTCGGGGTCGTCGACGTGCGGGATGTCGCGAAGGCACACGTGGAGGCCGCGATTCGACCCGGCGCGGAGGGGCGGTACATCCTATGCTCCGACTCCCGCACCTTTCTCGAGATGGGACAGGCGTTGCGACAGCGCCTCGGCGACGGGTATCCCTTTCCGAAGAGCGAACTACCCAAGCTGCTCATGTACCTGGCGGGACCGAGCCAGGGCTTCTCGTGGAAGTTCACGCGTCGCAACGCAGGCTACCCGCTCTACTACGACAACACGAGGAGCCGGACGGAACTCGGCATCGACTATCACGCGGTCGAGGATACCGTGGTGGAACACGTAGAGCAGCTAATCGCGGCGCGTGCGGAGGCGTGATGGCCGAGTATCCGGTACGGCTCGAGATTCCTGTCGCTTGGGGCGACATGGATGCGTTTGGCCACGTGAACAACACGGTGTACTTCCGGTGGTTCGAGTCCTCCCGGATGGCGTTGTTCGAACAGATCGGGATCAGCGGAGATCGACCGGAGCGCGTGGGCCCGATCCTGGCCACGACGAATTGCGATTTTCTCTCCCCGGTGGCGTACCCCGCCACGGTCGTCGTGGGCGTTCGTGTCGAACGAGTGGGCAACAGCAGCTTCGCCATGGAGTACGAGGTCACCAAAGACGGAGCCCCCGTCGCTCGGGGCAAAACTGTCGTCGTGCTGATCGACTATGCAACGGGAGAGAAGATTCGCGTTCCGGACGAAATGCGCGCGGCGATCGCGTCGCTCGATGCGCGCTGAGGCTATCTTCATTCTCGGAGTCGCGGCCGGTATGCAGGGCATCGTCGTCACCGCGTAGCCAGCTCAGTCGTTGCCCAATTCTTCGGGGCACTGAACGTCGATGCAATCGGTCTTGACGCATGCACCGTCACTCGCGTCGGCACAGATTTCGATAAGACCGGGGCGCTCGCACTGGTAGATCGCATCTTCGGCATGCCGGTCATCGAACGTGCCACGCAGCGCGTAGTCGTGAGTGGGCATGGACCGGAATCGAGGTCCGAGGCTCGCACTTGGACCTCGGTCGTGTCCTAGCCCTCTGGAACGCCCGAAGGGATCGCATCGTGCTCTCGAGCCTGCGGGTCGGGATCCGCCCGGCGATCGTATCACGCCACGACCATCTCGGGAGACCGCCGGAGTGCGGGCCGCTGGTGTCGTGAACGATGTCGGGATAGCCTCTGTCGGAGATAGTGATGGCCGTTACCGACTTCGATCCGTTCAGCGACGACACAATCGAGAACCCGTATCCCTTCTACGAGGCGTTGCGCGAAGAGGCACCCCTCTTTCGACCCAAGGGTGCGGATTGCTACTACTTGAGTCGCTACGACGACATCAAGCAAGTCACGATGGACCCGGAGCGCTTCTCTTCCAACATCGTGGCGATCCTGCTTGCCGGCGGGAGCGGTCGGCTTTCGACCTTCGTGCCTCCGCGCCTGCCGTTTGCGCCGCCCGACGTGCTGGCCATTCAGGATCCCCCCATTCATCGCGCACAGCGAAAGGTAGCGACGGCCGGCCTTGGAAAAGGCTTCATTCAGGTTCTCGAACCACAAGTGCGCGCGCTCGTCGACGAGAACATGAACAACGTTCTTGCTGGCGGGGAAGTTGATTGGATGGACGCTTTCGCGTTCCAAATCCCCATTGCGCTGACGCTTGATATTCTTTCCATTCCTCGTGACGATGCCATGACCGTCAAGTCGTGGGCGGACGACGCGATCGCGTTGCTCAGCGGGGTGAATACGAGAATGCAACTCGTACGGCAGCTCCTGAGGGGCTTTCGGTTCGTGAAGTGGTGCCGTACCCAGTTCGAACTTGCCGAGGCCCGTGACGCTCAGCCGGGCTTCATGATGGGGGCGCTCATCGATGCCGTGCGCGAAGGCACGATGCGACGAAGCGAGGCAGTCGCCACGGTGTTGCAGATCATCATCGCTGGCAGTGACTCATCCGCGAGCTTGATGGGAAGCATGGTTCGCATGTTGGCGCAAAACCCGGAGGTCCAGGAAGAGCTCCGCGCGCACCCGGAGCTTGTGCCCAACTTCGTCGAAGAGACGATTCGACTCGAGAGTCCGTTTCAGGGCCACTTCCGGCAGACGAAAGTCCCGGTCGAGCTGCACGGTGAACAACTTCCGGCCAACGTGCGGGTGATGCTTCTGTGGGCCTCAGGCAATCGGGACCCCCGCAAATGGCCCGACTCCGACAAGATCGACTTACACCGTGCCGGTCCGAGGCAGCATCTAGGGTTTGGGCACGGCATTCATCTCTGCCTTGGCGCGCCGATCGGTCGCATGGAGGGCCGTATCGCCATGGAACAGCTGCTCGAGCGCACCGACTGGGTCGAGTTGGCACCCGGGGATTTCCCGCATCGCAAGAGCGTCTTCGTCCGCACGCTCGAACGCCTCCCGATCAAAGTTCATCCAAAGACGCAGGCCACTGTCTACGACTTGGCCGCGACCCCCGCCGACTAGTCGAGATCGCGTTCACGCCGTCTAGGGCTGGGGCTCGGTCCAGAAGAATGCCAGCCAGACGGTCGGCTCGTCCTGACTCGTCCAGGCGATGCGATGCCTGGTGTGTGCCTGTAAGTACGCGGCGTCACCCGGGCCGAGCTCCACGGTGTCTGAGTTGTCCGCGTAGAGGATCTTCGCGTGCCCACTCAGCACGACGACCCATTCGTGCTCGGCTTGGTCGTACCAGAAGCCCTCCGCGGAGACCTGCCCCGTCGACACGATTCGCTCGATTCTCAAGCCCGGCCTTCTAAGAAGCTCATCAACCAGTTCCTCATCGAGCGAGGCCGGCACATTCTGGAGGAGGCGTGGATGGCGAATAGTCATGTTTTCGTCCCTCATTTCGGTGCTGAGAGTCGTTTTGGCGGAGCGCTGAGATTTTCGCAATACTGTATGGGTGCGCATTTCAGGGGCGGGGAGTCTGATGCCGACCGATCAGGCGACCTCGGATGCTCAAACACCACAAGTCGGGGACGTTCTGGACTCTCGCTACCGGATTACCGGGATGCTGGGGTCCGGCGGGATGGGGTGCGTCTATCTCGCGGAGCACATCTCGATACAGCGTCCGCTCGCACTGAAGCTCCTGCATCCCGAGGTCGGCGAGATCGAAGAAGTCACCAAGCGATTCGAGCGTGAAGCGTTCGCTATCGGGCGCGTCGACCATCCGAACTGCGTGAAGGTGTCGGATTTTGGAAAGCTCAGCGACGGCACGTTCTACATGGTACTCGAGTTGCTGGACGGCCTACTGTTGTTCGACTTGCTCGACCGGGAAGAGCGCGTCGAGTGGAGACGTGCGTTGCACATCGGACGCCACGTGCTGAGCGCGCTCGCCTACGCGCACGACGCCGGTATCATTCACCGCGACATCAAGCCCGAGAACGTCATCTTGATCGATGAAGATGGCGATCCAGATTTCGCCAAGATCCTCGACTTCGGAATCGCCAAACTGCACGACCATGCAAAACCGGAGCACGAGACCGGTTTGATGACCAACGACGCCAACCTGACGCAGCACGGCGTCACGATCGGCACCCCAACCTACATCGCGCCGGAACAGGCCTACGGTCTACCCATTGACGGGCGCGCGGACATCTACTCGCTGTCGGTCATGTTGTACGAGATGATCACCGGGGTACCTCCGTTCGACGCAGACGAGGTCGGTGCCCTACTGCGCATGCACATTTCCGCGGAAGTTCCCAAGTTCGCCGAGGTCGCGCCAACGTTGCAAGTCCCCGAAGCAGTGGAAGCACTGATTCGTCACGGCCTCGAGAAGAAGCCAGAAGATCGCATCGCGAATGCGCAAGAGTACATAGCCCTAATCGACGAACTGTCGGCGCCCGAGGCGCACAGCGGTTCGGGTCTCAGAGAAGTTCCGTTTCGAGTTGCGGGCAGCGTGCAAAGAACGCTCGCGCCAATGGTGGCTCGGGTCGTCCCAAAACGAAGAGCCCGCGGTAAGATCCTGGCGGTCTTGCTAGCGGTCGTGGGGCTCGCTGGGGTCTTTGCCTTCGCGTTCGGTGGCGGGGCGTCGAATGATCCATCCGCGGAAGCGCACGCGCCGCGAGACCAGGCCCATGGTCACCTGCTCCGAGGCCACGACCTGGCGGGCGAGCATCGAAGCCTCGACGCCCTCAGAGCCTATGAGCAGGCGATCGCAGTCGACACCGAGCTAGTGGCCAACAGGCGTATGCGTGGCAACGTCGAATCAATGTTGGCCAAGAGCTCGCCTCGTGTCGTCGACGCCGCCCTAGATTTTCTCGGAAATCTAGTTGCCCGGACCCATGATTGGGCCGCGGCCGACCAGCTCATCGATCTTGCCTCTTCATCGAAGTCCCAGCAGAAGCGTCACAAAGCGATGAACGTAGTCGAGCAGGCAGGCCTTCTTGATCAGGTCGACCGCTTGGGCTCCTACTTGATCGATCTTCGACGGGGTGAGACCTGCCTTGCCCGGAAAGAAGGCGTCGCGAGCCTTCGTCGGCTCGGCGACAAGAAGGCCATTCCAGCGCTCCGCAAGGCCCGAAAGCGGATGCGGCCGGAGGGCGGCTTGAAGAAGAAGCACGTCAACACCAACGAGTGTCTTCGCGCCGACGCCACCGAAGCGATTCGGCACCTGCAAGCGCTTTAGGGCGCTTGCGACCCCGCGAATTGCAGCGGAACCAGTACCAAGCGTCGAAAGCGTATCGCCCGCCTGGGGCGCTGGGTTGCGATGATGGCAACTTTGCGCGAAACCCGCGGTCGCTCGCATTTTCGCACCGAGAGAACCAACTACGATGACTCAGACGCCGACCATCCTCTATACGAAGACCGACGAAGCACCCCTGTTGGCCACCTACTCGTTGCTTCCGATCCTCCGGGCTTTCATGGCACCTGCGAACGTCACTGTGGAGCTTCCCGACATCTCTCTTGCGGCCCGGATCTTGGCCAACTTTCCCGAATCGCTGGCCGAAGGTCAGCGGGTCGACGACGCCTTGGCAGAGCTTGGTCGCTTGGCGAAGACACCCGGGGCCAACATCATCAAGCTGCCGAACATCAGTGCATCGGTGCCTCAGCTAAAAGCGGCGGTGGCGGAGCTGCAGGCCAAGGGTTTCCCCGTCCCGGACTACCCCGAGGAGCCAAAGACGGACGAGGAGCGAACGGTCGCGCAACGCTATGGCAAGGTCAAAGGGAGCGCGGTCAACCCGGTCCTCCGCGAGGGCAACTCTGATCGTCGCGCCCCGCATGCAGTGAAAGAGTTTGCGCGCGCCAACCCGCATCCGATGGGGCCCTGGACGAGCGACTCGAAGACGCACGTGTCGACCATGAGCGCCGGCGAC
>CAYZDM010000101.1:0-8113 GCA_964476875.1 uncultured Sandaracinaceae bacterium
GGCGTAGCGAGTGACAATCGGTATGCGAGCAACCACCCCCGATTGGGCGCGAGCGCCGAGGGGCGGCGTGCGTGGCCCACGCCCTCCGTCTTTCCGGCCACCTTTGCAGGCCGCCCCGTCCGCAGGGTCCTCGCATCGCGCTCCCCCGCGCCCCGGCTCTATCCGATTTGGATCCACGTCGCGGCTGCTGCGGCGCATACGTTGCCGTCGGCGTCGTAGACGGCGGTTCCGCAGAAGGCTTTGCGGCCCTCGCGGCCGGTCGCCCAGCCCTGGACGACGTAGCGTTCACCGGCGTAGATCGGCCGATCCAATCGATAGGCCATTCGTCCGAGGACGATGGGACCTTCGATCCCGTAGCGCGCGATCAAGCTCCACGCGCCGGGGCAGTCCAGCGCGGCACAGATGAACTCCGGGCCGACGATGCCTTCTTCGTTGACGAACTCTGCGGCGGGGACCCAGGAGCTTGCGACCACGCCGTCGCCGACGGTGCCGGTGAACAGGCACATGCCGTCGCCGCAGCAACGGTTGGTGCCGCAGACGTAGCAGTTGGGGAAGGGGTGGGCTTTGTAACCCGGGAAGGTCGCCCGCGCGGCGGCAGCCTGAGCGAAGGTGATCCCATCGGGGACGTCGAGGTCTAGGGCCGTGACGCGGGCGCTCGCGATCTCGGTGTCCGCGTGCAGCAACGAAGCGACGCCGACCGGGTCGGCGACCACCTGCATGGCCTCGTCCATCGGAATCGGGCGCTTGAGCGTGACTTCGACCTCAGGTCCGAGGCGCTTCCCGATCATCCCGACGGTGTAGCCGCCGTTGCCCGATTGGGGCGGGCCACAGAAGCGGCTTGCGACGCGGGCAGCGTGTCTGGTGGTTTCGTTCTCGAGCTTGTGGGCGGCGTTGGTATACGGCATGAGTGCCTCCTTGTGCGCTCAAGGTACGGAGGAGGCGTGCGAAGGTCCTTTTGCCGAGCTTACCGAATCCTTAGCTCTGCGAACCTACGGAAAACACGCTGATTGCGCGATTCTGCGACGGCAATGCCTCCGAGGTTTCCTCGAACTGAAGGTCGCTTCCAGGCACCAAGCCCACCACGACGTCGGAGGCCAGCACGCTTCCGATTGGCGCCTGCGCCGCGATCGCCCCCGCCACGTCGAAGGCTGCACCGCTGAGCGCCACACCTCGTCGAACGACTTCCCCGGTGTGGACGCCGAACGCGAGGCCGTACCGCTCGGCCAGGGCGAGCCCGCAGCGCATCGCGCGAATCGGTCCGTCGAAATACGCCTGCAGTGTCCCTGGGACCACCTTGCCTCGGAGGCGCTGAACCTCGGCGATCCATTCTTCCTCGTCCATGTGCTCGCTCCGTTGGGCGACGAGGGCTGTGCTTAGAAAACGATCGGCCTCGATCTCGGGCGGATCCTGCGCAAGGACCCAACCGACCGCGTTCACGATTTCGTGCTGCGTACGAAAGAAGAAAATATGGTCGTCGCCAGGCACCTCGACGTACCTCGCGTTCGGAATGTGATCCGTGAGGTAGGGACCGCTGGCCGGGTCGATCATCTTGTCGTCGGCCGCCTGCATTACGACGGTTGGCACTCGGATCGTCGGCAACAATGCCCGCAGGTCGATCTGCATGTTCATGTCGAGGAGGTCGAGCGCGCTACCGGGGCTCGCGCCCTCCTGTTCGGTGAACGCAACCCAGTCGACGAAATCAGGGTCGCTCAGCTCAGTGGGAGTGATCGCGCGCAGCGACGCGCCTTTGCCCCAGCCGCCGCGAATGTATCCCTTGAGTTTCTCCATGTCCTCCGCCGGGTACCCGAATGGGTAGTCGGGCGCTCGCGTCATGCGCGCGAAGGCGCCGCAAAGCACCAGGCCACGCACTCGTTCGGGGTAGGTGGCCGCATGCAGCATCGCGAGCGCACCGCCCTCCGACGCGCCCAGAAGGATCGCCTCCTTCGAACCGCAGGCATCGAGCACGACTCGTAGGTCGTCCATTCGCCGTTCGTGGCTTGGCAGCTCTTTGACTCGGTCCGAAAGCCCGGTGCCCCGCTTGTCGAACATGATGACCCTGCCGATGGCCGCCAGTGCCTCCACCGTCGCGCGGGTTCTCGGGTGCTGGAACATCGCGCGCATCGGCATGATCCATCCGTTCACCACGACGATGTCGATCTCGCCTCCGCCGAGCGTCGCGTACGCGATGTGAACGTCTCCACTTTGCGCATAGCGAGGTTGCAGCGACAAGCTCCGGGAGGCCTTTCGTTCGCGCTTGATGTTGCCAACAAACCGATAGCCCTGACGCGGGAATGTTTGGATCAGCTCGGGGCCACGCTCACCCAATGCACTTCTCGCCAAGCTGACCCCCCGTTGAATCGAGCTCTCGGTCACGACCGTGTCTGGCCAAAGCCGCTCGAGGAGTTCTTGCTTGGGGACCACCCGTTCGTGATTCTCGACGAGGTAGACCAACAGATCGAACACTTGAGGCTGCACCGGCTGCACCTGACCGTTCGCGCGAAGTTCACGGCGTGCAGGGTCCAACTCGAACTCGTCAAAAACGATGGTCATGCCGCGGACTTCCTGGGGGCGTCACTAGGCCAAGGCTTTGCCGAGGTCCTGCAAAGGACCCACCGCTCACTCAGCCCGAGCCCGCGCCTCGAATCGCGCGACCAGTTCCTTATCCGCGAACAGCATGAGCTTGGAGCCGTGTATCTCATAGCGCGTGGTCGCGGCGAGCACGGTGAAGAGCTCTTGCTCTTGATCCATCCCCTCGGGGCATGCCATCCGGGTGGCGCCCATGGCACCCAAGGTCAGTGATTGGCCAGTGGTCTCGTAGGTGCCGAAGAACCGATTGCAGCCTCCGAACCCGTACGCGCTCGCCTTCTTGGAATTGAGCTCAAGGTAAGGCGCCTTGTCATTGACCTCGACGACGATCGTTTTGCCCTTGAGCTCGAGTAGTGCCCAGGTGGTGTCTTCCAGGGTCACACGCTGCATGCTTCCACACGTCTCCCTCGGCCAGGTGCGCACGAAGCGCTGCACGATCAGGGTGGTTTCTCTGCCCCGCCCATCCATCTTGGGGCGCGCGTCCAGACCGCCCTCCACCGTGACGAGCAGTGGGCTCCCGGGCGCGATCTTCGCCTTGCCATACTCACGCTCGAGGGTCGCGTTATCGGCCTCGTGGGCAACCGGCCATCGCTGCTGCGTCGCACAGTCCACGAAGGTGCCCGCATCCGCCATGTACGAATACATGCCTTGCAAGCTCATTGTGCCCGATGGGGGTGGTGGGTCCTTCTTCTCGTCGGCAGCGTTGTCGCTGTCCTTGCCCTTTTTGCACGCCGATATTGCCAGCAGCCCGGCGAGGAAGCCGAGCGCGAGCATCTGAGTGTTCCGTGTCCCCCGCATGCGACGGGACTTACCATCAGAAGGCGCAAAAGCTAAAGCTTTTCCAACGAGGTGCTCTTCCCGTAGCGAGAAATCGACGGCTTGGCTGCGTTTCCGCCATTTCTGAGCTACCAGTGTGCAGCGAAAAAGGGATACACGATGCAGTCGACTCCAACCTTGATCTTGCTTTGCGCATTTACCGCCGGACTGACGACGCCTGGGTGCTCGTCGACCGATGGTGGAGAGGGGCCGCAGCCTGCGGTGACCACTGCCGAGACGACGCTCGGCACCGCGGACGGCGTGATGACAGACGACGGAGTGGTGGCGTTCCTCGGGCTGCCGTTTGCCGAACCGCCCGTCGGCGACCTTCGTTTCAAGCCGCCGGTCGCAATCGAGACATGGGACAGCCCAGTGGACGCCAGCGAATTTGGCCCATCGTGCCCCCAACCCGCCGACGAACTCTACGCAGACCAAGACGAGGATTGCCTGACCCTCAATGTTTGGACCCCCTCGGCCGACGGCGCGAAGCGACCGGTCATGGTGTGGGTGCACGGGGGTGGCTGGGTCTACGAAGGAACCGTGGATCCACTGTACAGCGGTGCACACCTGGCTGCGCGCGGGGACGTGGTCGTCGTGAGCATGGAGTACCGCCTGGGCGTCTTCGGCTTCAGTCACTTCGAGGAGATCCCGGGAAGCGGAAATGCAGGTCTGCTCGATCAGAAGCTCGCATTCGAATGGGTGCGTGATCACATCGAGGCGTTCGGGGGAGACCCGGACAACGTGACGCTGTTCGGCGAGTCCGCAGGCGGGATGAGTGCGACCGCGCTGATGGCGATGCCGAGTGCCAAGGGTCTGTTCCACAAGGCGATCGCTCAGAGCGGCGCTGGCGGCACGGCGCGCGAGGCCGCGTACGCCAAGGGTGTGGCCGACAAGTTCCTGTCACTGACGGGCGTCTCCGAGCCAGCAGAGCTTTCCGAACTGAGCACCGATGAGCTGCTATCTGCCCAGGCTCTCCTCATCGAGGATGCGTTCTTGGAAGACCTCTTGTTCGGCACTGTCGTGGACGGCGACGTCATCCCCGAGCCGCCGATTCAGGCGATCGCCAAGGGGAGCGCCGCCGACATTCCTCTGCTGACGGGAACGACTCGCGACGAAACGCGGCTTTGGATTCTGTACGTCGATCTGCTCGCCAACGTGCCCCTCGATGTCGCCATGGCGTTCATTCCATCCGGCGAACGTGCGATTCCCGAAGGCAAGACGGTCGACGACGTCATCGCGATCTACGAGTCCAATCGCCCCGGCGCCGAGCCTGGTGTCATCACCCACGCCGCGGGGACGGACATCTTTTTCCGGCTTCCCGCGATTCGATTCCTCGAAGCCCAACTCACGCATCAGCCGGACAACACCTTCTTCTATCGGTTCGACTGGCTCCCGCCCTTCCCGGCGTCTCCCGAAATTGACTTCGGCTCCCCGCACGGTGCCGAGCTCGCGTTCATGTTTGGCAGTCAGGGTTGGCCGGAGGCCTACGGGACCGAACGAGTCCCCCGCCCACTGACCGATCAGCTGATGGATGCGTGGTTGGCATTCGCGAAGACCGGTGACCCGAACCATCCGAACATGCCGGCATGGCCTTCGTATGATGTGAGCGATCGGTTCACGATGGTCTTCGACGGCACGGACACCGCCGCCTCGAGCGAAGTCCTCAGCGACCCGGCCGGCGACGAACGCGCGTTCTGGGACGGCGTGCCCTTTGATGGCGTCGTGCCGACCTCGAAGCCCGAAGATCTCTGAGTGCCTTCAGCCTGAGAAGGGGATGCGTTCGCGGAGCTTTTTCGCACGCTCTCTGGCGAGCGGGATCTTCGGCTCTTCGGGATGGTCGAGCAGGAGCTGGTAGGTGCCGGCTCCTGTCGGCTCGATGGCGCGGATGCGGTCGAAGCGAACGATGAAGCCGCGATGCGACCGGAAGAAGGCCTCGGTGTCGAGTTCGTCTTCTAGGTTCGCAAGGGTCTTGTCGATAGCGAATCGATCCTCTTCGGTGATCGCCCAAACGAGTTCATCCTTCACCTCGAAGTAAATCACATCGTTGAGTTCTAGCACTACGTAGGCGTCCTTGCGCCGGACAGCGATTCGGTCGAGCGGTTCCTGGCTGCTTCCGGTTCCCTGGGATCCCGCGCGGACGCGCTCGACCGCCTGGCGCAGGCGCTCCAACCGGACGGGCTTCAGCAAGTAGTCCGCCACGCGCGCTTCGAACGCCCGGAGCGCGCCTTCGTCGTGTGCGGACACAATCACCACCTTGAGGTCGGGGTGGCTGGCCATCAGGGTTTCGGCGAGCGCGACGCCGTCGGGACCAGGCATTCGCAGGTCGAGAAAGGCGACGTCCGGTTGCTCCTCGTCGCAGAGCCCTTGGGCTCCGGTCGCGTTGCGGGCTTCTCCCACGACCTCGACACCTTCGCACTGCCCCAGCAAGAAGCGAAGCTCGTCCCGAGCCAGTGGCTCATCGTCCACGACGATCGCGCGAATGGTCATGCTTCCTCTCCTGGGATGTCAGAGTGCTTCGGGAGCTCCAAGGTCACGAGCGTACCCCGTTCTAGCGAGGACAGCCGGAGGTTCGCGCGGCCGTCGTATTGCTGATCCAGCAGCGCTCGCAGGGTTTGCAACGCCAAGCCCGAGCCAGTGGTCGGTGATCCGCTGCTCGGACCGTCCGCTTCGTCTTCGACTTCGATTCGCAGCCTTTCGCCTTGGTCCGATGCGCGAATGGTGATCTTACCGGGTCCCTGTTTCGGTGTGATGCCGTGCTTGACCGCGTTCTCGACGATTGGCTGGAGCAAGAGCGCAGGCACGCGCGCATCTCGCACACTGTCATCGATCGAAGTTTGCACCGCAAGCCGTTCGTTACCTAAACGCGCCCTCTCGATCGCGAGGTAGGCGCAGGCATGGTCGACCTCGTTCGTCACAGACGCGTCGTGTGGGTGGTGCAGGAGGTAGCGGTAGAGGTCGGCGAGGTCCGACACCAGCGTACGCGCTTGCTCGGGATCCCGTCGGATGGTCGCACGCAACGTGTTGAGCGCGTTGAACAAGAAGTGGGGCTCGAGTCGGCTGCGGAGCGCTGTTAGAGATAGCGCGTTCGCGGCCGCCTGGGCTTCTACGAGCGCGACGGCCTGTTCCTGACGCGAGATGACGACCAATGCGACGTTCACGAAAAGCGCGACACCGACGGCCACCCCGGCGAGCTGAACTGCGAGCGAGGGCAGGGCTTCGACCAGGTCCAGCCCAGACCACGCCAGGCCAATGCCGGTGAGTGTAAGCCCGGCGACCTGGACCAGCGCCGCGGCGCTGAGCACACGCCACCCGACGAACATCCGTTCACGTCGCACGGACATTCGGCCAGCCAGCCAGCCGTCGAGAACCGAGGCGATGAGGGCCCAAGGAAACTCTTCCGGGATGACGCGCGTCACGTAGAACCCACCGCCGAGCAGACCCGTCAGCGCGCCGGCTCGAGGCCCGCCGAGAATGCCTGCGATCATGATGCCGATCGCGCGAAGGTTGAGGAAATGGCCTCTCCACTCGAAGCCCATCGTGGAGCCCCACAGCGAGAACAAGAGCCCGAAGATCACCACTACCGCGATGTCCCGGGGCCGCCCGACGCCGAGCAGGCGGTTGCGCAGCGGCGGCACGAGCACGCCGAGAAGGCCCGCTGTCGCGATGAGGCTCAGCTTCTCGAAGAGCTCCGGAATCAGCAACCTGATGTCCACCGCGGGAGCCTAGCAGCGTTTCGCCACGTGGGGCGTGGTCACCGATCCCCAGCTGCGCTATCGTCGCCGCGATGAGTCGCGGACTCCTTTGGTTGTCGCTCTTCGTGCTGTGTTTCGGCTGCGGCCTCGATCCGCGCCCAAAAGATATCGACGAACCATGCACCCGCACCTCGCAATGCGTGGCGGGCCTAACCTGCCTCACAGGCGTCTGCCTGCCTAATCCCGACGCAGGAGTGGATGCCGGCGCCGACAGCGGCTCGTGAAGGTTAGGGCGACTCGGATTCGTCCAAGAGGTTGCCCCCCTGATTGATGTATTCGAAGCCGTTCTTGATCACGAAGACGGAACCATTGTCAGCGCGGATGGTGACATCGACCGCCCCTGGGGCCGTTCGCCGCGGCGTGACGGCTAGCAGGGCCTTCTCGCTTTGAATCGAGACCTGCGAAGAGCGAACCTGACCGAAGTAGACGGCGTAGCCGATGTCCAGGCGAAGGCTCTCGGCGACGATCCGAACCGTCTTGCCGCCTTGCAGGCCCCCGAAGTCAGGATCGACGCTGTCGAAGGCCATCTCAGCACGTGGCTTTTGACAGCCAGCCAGTACGACTACTGCGCCGATGATCACGCCCATCATGCGTCCGTCGATTTTCATCCCACCAATCCCAAGTTATCACGTTGGCGATGGGAAGGCATGCTTGACATGGTGGTGTGCCCATTCGCACACTCCCGCTGACAAAAGGGTGCAGTGACCAAGCAAAATCTCCTCGTAGTCGATTCCGACCCTCGTAGTCTCCGAGTGCTTGAGGTGAGCCTCCGGAACGCAGGCTACAATGTGGCCGGGTGTCCCAGCGTGGGGAAGGCGCTGGAGATCCTGCACGCCAACAAGCCGGATCTGATCCTCTCCGACACCACTTTCAGCGACTTGAACGGCTTCGAGTTCGTCGAGCAGCTGAGACAGAAATCGGAGTGGTCGCACATCCCGTTCATGTTTCTGTCGAGCGAT
>CAYZDM010000102.1:0-8092 GCA_964476875.1 uncultured Sandaracinaceae bacterium
CGGATTCGGCGGAGAAGGCGGCATGGGCGGCGGCGCCCCCCCCCTGTATGTCTGTTTGCCAGGCCAGTTAGAGAAGCCGGACTACGTCCCAGCGGAGCTACTCGACCTCTGCGATTACAGCCTCGACTGCGATCTCGGCCTCGTGTGCGTCTGCATTCCCGGCGCGATCTGCGACATCGATGACCCGTTGCAGAGCGGTCCTACCTGTCAGCGACTTTGCGAGCCATTGTCGGTCAACCAATGCCCGAGGGTCCTCGAGTTTCAGCCGCAGTGCACAGATCTGGGCGACGACAGGGGTTTTTGCGATCCCACGACGCTCCCGATACCAGAGTAGTACGACGGCGCGAATTGACCATTTACGTGGGGCGGTCTGAACATTAGACTCCCCCGGTCATGCCCACTCCCCAAGAAACAGTCGACGCCGTTCGTTCCTACTTGCGCACGCATCCCGAGGAGCTCGGGCGCGCCGTTCGCAGCGCCATCGGCCTGCGTTTTGGTGTGCCGCTTGCCGCGCTTCGATGGCTCGGGCAGCAGGCCGAGCGAAGCGGCAAGGTCGAAGACTTCCACATCGACTCGGTGCCGCCGGGCCTTCGGCTGTCCGGCAGTCTCGATACCATGAACACCCCGATTCGGGCCTCGGCGATCATCTTCGTCGAGCGCGTGGTCTTCAATGACGAAGAGCTGACCGTCGCGCTCCGGCTCGAAGAAGTCATGCTCAAGCTCAACGGCGACTCCGATTCGCCGGTCGCGGCGCTGATCAAGTCGGGTGCGCTGGATCTCTCCAATCCTGGCACGCTCGTCAACTTCATGCCGGGTCGCTCCCCGGTCTTGGCCGAGGCGAACGGCAATCGAATCGTGCTCGACCTGATGCGGGATCCCAAGATTGGCAAGAACCCACTCGTGCGCCGAGCGGTGTCGCTGCTCACCTCTTTCGTCACACTGCACGGCGTCGAAACCGACACCAAGCATCTCGACATTGCCTTCCGCGCACTGCCGACGGGCCTCGGTGGCGCTGCGCAATCGGTTCGCAAGCACATCGTGCTCCCGTCGATGGGCCGCCTGCTTCCTCGCGCGAGGTAGAGCCCATGCCTGAATGTCGATCGTGCAAAGATGAGGTGGACGAGCTCGTTTCCGTCAAGGCAAGCGGGCGTCGCATCAAAGTCTGCGAAGACTGCGCCGAGCGACTGGCCGAAGAGGCCGAGATCGCAGAGATGAGCGAGTCCGCCATGCAGGACATGATGGGCTACAAAGGCCGCCGCTAACGTCGTCGGAGCAGAACGGCGCCTCCGAGCGAAGCCGCCGGTTCACCCTGCGTCAGCTATCGGGCGTCGGTTCGTCGACCGACGGGTCCGTCTCGGGTTCGGGCGGGCGTGCCGCTCGATTGCGAAGTGCCTGAAGCTCTTCCTCGGCGAACTCGAGTTCGAGCTCAGCTCGGCTGCGCGTAGCCACCGCCCGAGCGACCGCATCCTGGAGCTCCTCGGTCTTGGTCGCTTCGGCGTTCAAACGGGCATCGAGCGCGGCGATCTCGCCTTGAAGCTCTAGGCGGCGGTCCTCTTCACGCTGGAGCTTTCGCTCGGTGCGCGCGGCTCGATCCTCGGCTGCCGCAAGCTTCTGACCGGTAGTCGCCAGCTTCTGATTGGTCGCCGCGAGCGTGCGCTCAGTGGAGGAGAGGTCCATCTCCGTCTCGGAAAGGTGCTGTTCGATCGTCGCCTTCTCTTGACGGTTCTGGGCGAGCTTGTCCCGGGTCCGCATGAGACGACGCTCTTCGTCTTTGACCTCGGTCTTCAAGGCGGCCACCTTGCCGTCGGTTCGCGCGAGCCGCTTCGCAAGCTCGGTTCGGGTCAGTCGGCTTTGCTCGTACCTGAGTTCGAGCTGCTCGGCGATCTCCCGAGTATCGGCGAGGTCACGCCGAAGGTCAGACGCGGCGAGCTTGGCGCGATGAGCCACTTCACGCTGAGTCTCCGCCTGCTGATAGAAAACCGTCACTGCTGCGCCTGACGCGCCGAGTAGGGCAAGGGCCATCGGAATCGTCCAGCGCAGAATGGTCTTGATGCGTTCTCTTCGCTCCTCGGGCAGCGAGAGTGCGGAGAGCTCTTCGACGAGGTCATCCGCCGACGGGCGAAGTTCGGCGTCCCAGTTCATCCAACGCTCGAAGAACGGTGTGAGATACTTGAGACCCTTGCGGGTTGGCGCCTTCGGCGTCGCCTTGGAGCGATACTCGATGAAGGTGTCCACTGCGCCCGCAGCGACGTCTTCTTGGGTGCCAGGTTCGAGCGCGTTGCGAAGCGAAAGCGCCAGAGCAAACACGTCCGCCTTGTTGCTGACCTTCGGCTTACGCTCGACCGACGCAAACTGCGCCGCAACTTCCGGCGCGAAGTATGTGGGCGTTCCCGCGACCACCATCTCGGCCTCGGTTGCCGCCACGCCAAGATCCAATAAGACCGGCGTGACCTCGTCTTCGCCGAAGCCCGGAATGCGCGCGAGGAAAATGTTCTCAGGTTTTACGTCCTGATGCCGTACACCGGCCGCATGCATCGCGGCCAGTGCGCGCGCCAGCGGTTGGAAGATTGCGAGTGCTTCCTCGCGGCTAAGCGGCTCGCGCTGCAAGCGGGATTCGAGTGTCTCGCCGTCGTACCAGGGCATCACGAACCAAAGTCGTTCTTCGAACCAGCCGTGGTCCTTGAACTGCACGATCGATGGGTGAAACACGGACGCGATGAGCCGTAATTCGCGGAGGGCCGACTGCTTCGCCGTCTTGGAATGCGCGGCTTGGTGCAACAATTTCAGAGCAACGACGTGTCCGGGTACCTCGGTGTCCTTGGCCCGATACACATCGCCGAACGCCCCAAGACCCACGCGTGCCTCGATGGAGTACCGACCACCCACGACGGTTCCGTTCGGCAACGGCTCGACGCCCTCGTGCTCGTCGCAGCTGGCGCGGGGGGCCGCTTCGAGCGCAAACGCCTCCACGATCACCCGACCGAATCGATCGGAATCTCGAATGCCGTGGTCCTCGAGAATCTTCTGCACCTGCTCCATCGCCGCGTCGACACGGTTCTCCATTTCGAGGGGCGTCTTGCCGTAGACAAAGGCGAGCTCGTCGATACTCAACTCACGCGCATGGCGAAGCTCGAGCAGTTCGGAGTCCTCCGCGCTCAGATCGAAACGCAGTGCATTGAGTGGGCTCACCGAGGCGTGCGCCGACGGAAGCGCGCGCCAGGGGAGTTGTTCGCGCTGCGCTTTGGTCGGAGGATTGTGCGGTCGGCTTTGGTTGTGAAGATAGCCTCGCGCCGCTCTGTACAATCGCGCGCGGACACCGGGGGCTTGGATCAGGTCGTTGCTGTCGCTCCTTGCGACGAATGCTCGGAGCTTAGAGATGTAGTGGTCTGCTCGATCGGTCGAACCGGTTCGCACGGCGAGATATTGCCGCAGCCCTTCCGCGTAGTAGCGGAACGCTCGGCCGTGAAGAACATCGACGATCGTTTGCGGTTGGCCCTGCGAAAGGGCGATCGACACTGCGGCTTGGGTAAGCGCAGCGCCACCTTCTCCCGGTGGCCTAAGTTGATTCAACAGAAAAGGGACGGTGCCCGTAGTTCCCATGGGTGCCTCTCGCAAAGTGGGGAACTGTAAGGATGAGTCACCCTTGCGGCGGCTCTCAACAAAACGGCAAGGTTATGTCCAACCGTAGAAGATGTTCAATCCATACAACACTGCGAAAAGAGTCAGTGCCGCTACGATGTTCAGGACGAAGCCGATGCGCATCATGTGCGGTAGCTCGAGCAAGCCAGTTCCGTAGGCGACCGCGTTGGGCCCCGTTGCGATCGGAAGCATGAACGCACAACTTGCCGATAGACCAACCGCTAACGCTGGCGGAATTGGCGACACCCCAAGCTCGACGGCAGCAGCAATCGCGAGTGGAACAATCATGTTGGAGGACGCCGTGTTTGAGCACGCTTCAGTGAAGAAGACGGTGAACACGACGAGTGCGGCGGTCAGACCCCACAGCGAGGTGATCCCGGTCACGCCCAGAAACCACTGGCCGATGGATGCGGCGAGCCCCGTCTCGAACATCTGCGCGCCGAGCGAGAGACCTCCACCAAACAACAGAATCAGCCCCCAATCGATGCGAGCCGCGTCGTGCCAGGGGAGAACGGGGGTCTTCGCGTCCTCGTCGAGGACCAGAAACAGTGGGGCAGCCGCGAGAATTGCCACCGCGCCGATGGGGAGCGCGCTTGCGACCGCTTCGGCATAGGGCGCCCCCACTGCCCTCATGATGCCGGGCACGGTCCAACCAACGACGGCCAGAGCGAAGCAAAACGCCGTCACCCGTTCGCCGCGCGACCAGGGTGATGCCACGAGAGTGACGTCGCTTTCCGTTGGCTGCGGCGGTGCGAGCCACTGAAGCACGAAGCCGACTATGATCACGAGGACCAAGGCGGCGGGCATCCCAACGCCCATCCATTGCACGAAATCGAACTGGGTGTCGGTCTGTTCCTGCAGAAACCGAACCGTGATGAAGTTGGGCGGGCTGCCGATTAGCGTCCCCATGCCGCCGACCGAAGCTGCGTAGGCGATGGCGAGTACGCTGCCGGAAGTTCCGTCGTCTTCCTCGGGCAGGGTGCCGAGAAGAATCGGGATCAAAATCGCTGCAGTGGCGGTGTTGCTGATCCACATCGAGAGCACGACCGCGCTCATCATGAAGGCCATCCGAATGCGAACCGGGGAACCGCGGACCAGCCGAAGCTGCATGAGCGAGCGCGCCATTCGACGGTCCAGCCCGTGCCGCGTCATCGCCCGCGCGATGAAGAAGCCGCCGATGAACAAGAAGATCAGCGGGTCCGCGTAGGGCGCGAACGCGGCGCGGCTGTCGGCGACGCCGGTGACGATCATGGCGGGGGCGATCAGCAACGCGGTCACCGAGATCGGTAGCACTTCGGTGATCCAGGCGGCTATCACTGCAGCGAACACGGCAGCAAGTCGGTGGGGGACAGGTTCGAGTCCGAGCGGAGCGAACCACGTTGCCAAGAACAGTGCCGGAGTAAGGACTAGACCTACCTTGCGCCGCGCTGAATTGCCCATTGACGCGCCATCTAGCACGCCATCCCATGGGTACGTCCAGTCCGGTCCGCGCGAAAGTTGCGCTGTATGCTGTTCGGCACCAAGGTGAGTAAGTCGTGACTCACTTGCGCCTGGGATTATTGACAATTCTGGTGTGTGCAGCCTTCTATGGTTGTACGCCGAAACAGGAACCTGCGACCGCAGGGCAACCACAGACGGACGCCAAGCCCACGCCGGCCGAACGCCCCGGCACCGACGACCCACCGGTGGTTCTCGAGGCTCCGGTCGCCTTTTGGAAGGACGGTAGCTCGCACGGTGACGTCGACGCCGCCAGGGCCGACGAACAGGGGCACCTCCTTCTAGACCTCGGCGAAGAATGGACTCCGTACATCCTCACCGAGGCAACGGGCGATGAGGAGCTAGGGACGACCAGCGAGTACCGCACGACGTATCTAGCGCTCGCGCGCGGGGAGTTTCCCGACGACCGACACGGCTACCGCGCGGAGAAAGATCAGTACCTCGAGCTCTACGGGATTCTGCCGACACTCACACTCTTGAGGGAGCGCTTCCGCGCAGTCCGGGCACTCGAGTGCGCGAACGAGCTCGACCTTGAGTCGCTGCAGCAGTTCGACGGGTTCCTCGCGTACCAGAAGGGCCGTCGTCCAGCGCGGCGCCTGGCGCGCTATGAGCTGCTGAAGCCACAGATCGAAGCGCTCGTTGCACGTGCCGAAGTAGAAAGCCTCGCTCAGGTGGCTCGGTTGCACGCCGCCGACGACGAAGAGTGGGCGAGTGTCGA
The DNA here is from genome assembly GCA_964476875.1 of uncultured Sandaracinaceae bacterium. Classification (GTDB taxonomy): domain Bacteria; phylum Myxococcota_A; class Polyangia; order Polyangiales; family Houyiibacteriaceae; genus SG8-38. The sequence continues at coordinate 5,855 of CAYZDM010000102.1, forward strand.
GGAGTATCGAAACCTAGCGCCCGGCATCGAAGCGATCGTAGCGGCGCAGGCTCGGCTCGAGTGCGAGGGCTTCTTCGAGGGCCGTGGCGCACACACGCCAGGCCTCTTCGACTGGCGAACTCACGAAGCATTAGCCGAGTTCGAGCGTAGGCACCGTGTCTACGGCTGGGGCTTCATCGGCGACGATACCTTGGCGGTCTTGCAGCAGTCGCCGGTGGACACCGAGCACGAAGCGGTGATTCGTGTGCTGACCGAGCGCGCGGTGCACGCGGCCCAGGTCATTGAAGATGGCAGCACGTCGATGCTGCGTGACGACAAGCCTCGTACTTACAAGACCGAAGACGGCAAAGAGCTTCCGATTCCAAATCTCGAGGCGGACCTCCGCGAGCGGGTCATTACCGCGTTCGGGCTACAGACTGCCGAATCGACAAGTGCCTGGCTAGAGTCTCTCGGTGAGCTCCCGGCGACGAGAATCGTGGCCGTCGAGAACATCGAGCTTCCTGCTTATTACGCGGATGTGATGGAGCTCAGCATCGCGACCGACCGCGGCGACGTTTGGTACGAGTTCCCCTACGACGAAGAGGGCAGGGCGCGTTCGCAGCCGGTGAGTCGCCGACCGCGCCTGACGATCTTCGTGAACTACAACGACCAAAAGATTCCGCTCGCGCGTTTCGGAACGACCGTTGGAGGCTGGCGAGGCGAGTTCATCGATGGTCAGGTGATGTGGAGGTACAAGGGCTCACCGGTCGGTAAGCGTGTGTGGAGCCGTATCTCGGCTGCGCCGATTTGGGTGCCGCCAGAGAGCACGCCGCCGCGGGTGATGCTCACGAAGCGCCGAAAGCGAGGCGAAGAGTTCTTCGAGGTCGATTACCACACCACCGGGCCGAGCTACGCGTCTGCCTACGGTTTGGTCGCAGCGTACCATCGCAAGTATTACCGCTCGCCTGACGGCAAGATCCAGGTCGGCGGTGACGAGGGCATCCGCACGCACGGTTCGGTCGACTACATGAGCATCATGCGTCGCCATTCGCATGGCTGTCACCGGATGCACAACCACATTGCCGTGCGACTGATGTCGTTCGTGCTCGAACACCGTCCTCACACCCGATACGGCCAGCAGCCGATGGTCTATCGACGCGAGTTCGAGTTCGAGGAAGAAACGTATCTGATGGAGTTCGACAAGGGCGGGTACAACTTCGTTCTCGAAGAGCCGCTGTTTGTCGAAGTGCTCCCCGGGCGGGTCCGCGGACAGGTCCAAGAGCCGATTGAGGTCGCGATACCGCGCTTCGACCGGGAGGTAGGTGCCTACGTGATGCCCGATGGCGCCTGGGTGACCGTGGACCGTTTCGGCAACATGACTCCGCGTATCCAACCGTTCGACTTCGACGCGCCGCTGGAAGCGCCCGAGATGCAGGTCGACCCGGACGCGATGATCACCGCCGAAGTGGTGCCCAGTACTCCCGAAACTGGGATGCCCACGACGGCGCCCGCGGCGATTCCCGTCAACACCACCGCGGTCCCGGTCGCGGCCACACCCTAGAAACCAAAGGCAAATTCCAGCGCTGCTTTGCTGTGGATAAGCTGGGAGAAACGACTTTGCGCTGTGGAAAAAAAATCGCCTTTTCCACAAGCGAATTTCGTTGATCTGTTTGTGCGGATCGGAGACAAAAGGGGTCGGAAGTTCGCGATAGCGAGTCCGGCGTTCTTTGAATCGACCTATCTGACAACGACAACGCGAGTTGTCGTTTCTCACTCTCACGGGGGAGAAGTTGGACCGCAAGGTCGAGCTGTCGGGAGGCGCTCAAGGCGTCGAACGTGTCCGTGGGTCGTGAGGATTGCACAAACCAATGCCCTGATGCGTGGGCCCCAGTCGAGCGAAAGCTCCGATGAAGGCCGTCGACGCGGGGGGGGTTGGCGCAAGGCGCGCTAGAATCGGGATACCGCTCTGTTTCACCACATGGCGGTCGCGAAGGTTCTAGACGGGACGTCGGAGGTGCCTGGCACTAGGGCCGCCCGACGACTGTGACAGCGCGTCAGAGGTTCGGTGCTCATTCGCTTCGGCGAAATGAGTGCCCGCCGAAGCGAATGCGACGGGGTGAAAACCGTCCGCTCACCGTCAGAAACCGACTCGACATCGGCGACGGTAATCTCACGAGGTTCGGGTGCCCATCTTTGAAAACTAAAACTCTGGATTGCACGCGTCGGCCTGAACATGCTGCGCAACACCGTTGCATACGG